>JACDAV010000381.1 GCA_013695255.1 Chloroflexota bacterium | reverse complement strand
GGGAGACACCGCGCGGGGGATCGACATCCAGGACCACACCGCCAGCCGCCGTCGCGGCGGGGGACGGCCGGCGCAGGACGAAGCGGTCGCCGGGGACCGCCGCCACTCGACCGGCGAGTCGAAGGATCGCGCTCGCCCGACCGTCGCCCAGATCGGCCGCCTCGCGTCCCGATCGGCCGAGCCGGGCATTGACCGCGTCCGTGCCCAGGTGGAGCCGCAGACGCGCCCGATCGCCGGGCAGCGACGGCGCCGGCGATGGCCGGGAGGTCGATGGACGCATCGCGGCCGGAGGACGGAGCGCCACGAGCAACCGTTCGGTCGCCGCGACGGCGCCGGGGCTGGCGACCACCTGTCCGCGCCGGATCTCGCCGGCCCCCACGCCGCCCAGGAGGAGCGCAGTCCGGCCTCCCGTCGCACGCTCGACGGCGTTGCCGTGCACCTGGATCTCGCGGACCCGGACGGATCGGCCGTCGGGCACGAGCTCGAGCGTGTCGCCGTGCGTGACCATGCCGCGCAGCGTGCCGGTGACGACGAGCCCGCGACCGCGAACCGAGAACGCGCGGTCGATCGCGAGCCGGGCGGGACCGCCGGCCGGCAGGAGCCCGTGGTTTCCCGAAGCCTCGCGCATCGCGGCATCGCGCGTCGCGGCGTGGCGCATCGCGGCGTCGCGCATCCGGACCAGCGCCTCGCGCAGCTCTTCGACCCCGTCGCCGCGCGACGCCGCGACCGGGATGACGTCGGCAGCAGCCAGGCTCGTGGGGGCCAGCAGCCGGCGGACGGCCGCGCGCACGTCTGCAAGGCGCTCCTCGTCGGTCACGTCGCACTTCGTGATCGCCACCACGCCATGACGGACCCCCAGCGCGTCGAGGAGCTCGAGATGCTCGAGCGTCTGCGCCCTCGGGCCGTCGTCGGCGGCAACGACGAGGAGCGCGCCATCGATCTCCCCCGCCCCGGCCAGCATGTTGCCGATCAGGCGATCGTGGCCCGGCACGTCGACAAAGTCCAGCTCGGTGCCGTCCGGCAGACGCAGGTGCGCGAATCCGATGTCGATCGTCATGCCCCGCCGGCGCTCCTCCGGGAGCCGATCGGCGTCCATGCCGGTGAGCGCCCGCAGGAGCGTCGTCTTGCCGTGGTCGATGTGCCCCGCGGTGCCGATGACGAACGTCATGGCCGCCGCTCGCGGGGGGCTCTCTCGCCGGAGGCGGCGCGGATCGCGCGCGCCAGATCGGCATCGCGCGAGGGCTCGACGGTCCGGAGGTCGAGGACGACGCGAGCCCGTTCGATCCGGCCGACGACCACCGGCGTCGTGGCCCGCAGCCGGCGAAGGAGGGCATCGGCGGAGCGACCCGCCGGGAGGGCGACGCCCCACGAGGGCAGCGTCTCGCCCGGCAGCGACCCGCCGCCCACGGTCGAGCGGAGCTCCACGACGTCGCCCCCCACCCCGACGGCCAGCGCCTCCGCGCGTTCGCGCAGCGCCTCCAGCGGCGTCGCGATCATCCGCCACACCGGGACCTCGGACGTCGCGCGACCCGCCCGGTAGAGCCCGAGCGTCGCGGCCACCCCGACCAGCATCGCCTTGTCGGGCCGCATCGCGCGGGCCAGCGGGTCGCGACGCATCCGGGCGATGAGGTCCGCCCGACCGACGACGAGCCCGGCCTGGGGCCCGCCCACCAGCTTGTCGCCGCTGAACGTGACGACGTCCGCGCCGGCCGCGAGGCGCTCCGAGGCCAGCGGCTCGTGCGCGAGGCCCCAGTCGGCCGTGTCGAGGAGGGCGCCGCTGCCCAGGTCGTCGACCACGATCGCGCCGTGCTCGTGGGCGATCCTCGCGACCGCCGACGGGTCCGGATCCTCGGTGAAGCCCTCCTGCCGGAAATTGGACCGGTGGACCCGCAGGACGAGGCGGGCTCGGCCGGCGGCGAGGGGCTCGGCGAAGTCCTCCGCCCGAGTCCGGTTCGTCGTGCCGACCTCGACGAGGCGCGCGCCGGCCCGCCGGACGATCTCCGGGATCCGGACGCCGCCACCGATCTCCACGAGCTCGCCGCGCGAGACCGCCACGCCGCCGCCACGCCCGGCCAGCGCCACGGCCAGCGCAACGGCAGCCGCGTTGTTGTTGGTGACCAGCGCGTCCTCCGCGCCGGTCAGGGCGACCAGGTGCTCCTCGGCCTGCCGGAAGCGGGCGCCCCGCCGCCCCGAATCGGCGTCCAGCTCGAGGAGGAGGTAGCCGGACGCCAGCGCGGCGACCGCCCGGCTCGCCGCCTCCGGCCACGGCGCCCGCCCCAGGTTCGTGTGGATGACGACGCCGGTGGCATTGATCACCGTCGCGATGGATCGCTCGACGAACGCCGCCAGCCGCGCCGCTGCGTCCTCCGCCAGCGCCTCCGGCTCGCGTCGCGCTGCACCGCCGGCCAGGCGACCGGCCTCCTCCGCCACGACCTCACGTGCGGCGGACAGCAGGGC
>JACDAV010000366.1 GCA_013695255.1 Chloroflexota bacterium | reverse complement strand
GCCTCGAGCCCGGGCGCGACGATCGCACCGTCCGACGCGACGCCCATGCCGAGTGCCGCCACGCCGGCACCAAGCGTGGCCGCTCCCACGCCGACCACCGCTCCGAGTGCCGAGGCGCCCTTCCGCTGGACGGCCTTGGCGACCGAGGGCGCCCCGCCGGCCCGCGAGGATCACACCTGGACGGTCGATCCCGACGGCGGCGCGGCGTACCTCTTCGGCGGCCGCGACGGGTCCACCGTCTTCGACGACCTCTGGCGGTTCGACCTCGCGGCCGACACGTGGGAGCGCGTTTCGGCCGCCGGGCCGACCGGCCGGTTCGGCCATACCGCCACCTGGGTCGAGGGCGTGGGCGTCGTGGTGTGGTCCGGTCAGGGCGGTCCGACCACCTTCTTCGACGACCTGTGGGTATTCGACCCCGCTGCCGGCGCGTGGAGCGAGCTGCCGGACGCCGGCCCTCGGCCCGCGGCGCGCTACGGATCGTGCGCCGCCCTCGACGGTGACGGTCGGCTCTGGATCAGCCACGGCTTCACCGCCGACGCCGGCCGCTTCGCCGACACCTGGACGTACGACGTGGCGGCGGGCTCCTGGACCGAGGTGACGCCGGACGGGCAGGGCCCGGTGGTCCGCTGCCTGCACGACTGCCTGTGGACCCCGGACGGGCGGCTGGTCGTATACGCGGGTCAGACGACGGGCGTGCCGGCGATCGGCGACCTGTGGGCGCTCGGCGACGGTGCCTGGACGAAGGCTGACGGGGCGGAGCCGCCGGCTCGGCAGCTCTACGGGCTGGCGACGGTCGGTGATGCCGCCTGGGTGTTCGGCGGCGCCGGGGCGGATCGCGCGAAGCTGGCGGATCTCTGGCGGCTGGATCTCGGGACGCTCGGCTGGGAGAGCGTGACGGTTCCCGGCGACGGGCCAGCCGGCCGCTCGGGCGCCACGCTGGTCGCGGACGGTACCGGCGGGCGGCTGCTCCTCTTCGGCGGCCTTACCGCCGATGGCGCGAGCGCCGAGACATGGAGCCTGCCGCTCCGGCCCTGACCGGCCGCCCACGGTCGTCAGTCTCCGGCGCGACCCGCCGATGACTCCGCCGCCGACGGCGCGGTCAGCCCGAGCCGCGCCAGCGCGATGAGCCCGCCGCCCGACGTGATCAGCAGGATCAGGACGTGGACGAGGATCCCGATCGCGAGGGCCGGCTCGGCGGCCGTCCCGACGGCCACCCCGATGCGCACGGCGGCGAGCTCGAAGGTGCCGAGCGAGGCGGGGCCCGACGGGATCGCCGCCGCCAGCGCAACCCCGGACGCGAGCAGGGAGGCCTGGCCGATCGACAGCTCGACGCCGATCGACTGACCCGCGGCGGCGAAGGCGAGCAGCGTCGCGCCCCAGGCCACCACGCTCAGGACCACCGCCTCGAGGAGCACACGCGGCCGGCCCGCCACGGCCAGTCCGTCACGCAGCTTGCCGGCGACCTCGCCGACGCGCGGCCAGCGCTCCGCCGCGACGCGCAGCCGCTCCGCACCCGGGATGCGGTGCGCGGCGATGCCCAGGCCCAGGCCCACCACCATCAGCGTCACGATGGCGACGCCGACGAGCACGGCGCTGGCCACGATGCCGCGAACGCTCAGCACGAGAATCGCCGCCGCCGCGATGGCCACCACGACCCCGATGTCCACGATCCGCTCGACGACCACCGTGCCGAGCGTGGTCGTCCGGCTGACACCCTCGCGATCCCCGAGGTAGTGGCACCGAACGAGCTCGCCGATGCGCGCCGGGAGCACGTTGTTCGCGAGATAGCCGATCAGGAGGTAGCCGAACACGGAGCCCAGCCCCACCCGCGCGACCGGTGCGAGCAGGCGCTGCCAACGGACCGCCCGGATGACCACGTCGAGCAGGAGGAAGCCGGCGGCCAGCAGCAGCCATGCCGGCGACGCGGCGGCGAGCACCCGGGCGGTCGCCGCGACGTCCACCGAGCGCACGACCAGTGCGACCGCGACCACGGAGACCGCGACACCGACGGCGGCCCGGATCAGCGAGCGTCGACCGATCCGGTCCACGATCCGCGTCAGCGCCTGCGGCGCCGAGCCCGCAGCTGAGGCGACGAACGCACCCGCAGCCGGTGGAGCAGGTAGCGGGCGACGACCTGCAGCGTGGAGACGCCGTACACGACGCTCCGGCGGAACCCGACCGAGCTGGCCTCCTCGAAGTACCGGGTCGGCACGGCGATCTCGCCGATCCTGTCGCGCATCCCGGCCGCGACGACCTGGGCGATCAGCTCCTGGTCGAACACGAAGTCGTCGCTGTTGAGGCGGTACGGGATCGTCTCGAGCAGGCGGCGGCTGTAGGCGCGCAAGCCGGTGTGGTACTCGGAGAGGTGGAGCCCGAAGGCGAGGTTCTCGACGGTCGTCAGGAAGCGGTTGGAGACGTACTTCCACCTGGGCATCCCACCGGCCAGCGGATCGCCCAGGAACCGGCTGCCGAGCATCAGGTCCCGGCGGCCCTCGAGGATCGGGGCGATCAGCGCCGGGATCCGGGTCGCGTCGTACTGGTAGTCGGGGTGGAGCATGACGACGACGTCACCGCCCTCGGCCAGCGCAGCGTCGTAGCACGTCTTCTGGTTGCCGCCATAGCCCCTGTTCTGGCGATGGACGATGACCTGCAGCCCGAGGCGCTTCGCGATCACGACCGTCTCGTCGTGGGACACGTCGTCGACGAGGATGACGTGGTCGACCAGGTCGTGCGGGATGTCCGCGTAGGTGCGTTCGAGCGTCCGGGCCGCGTTGTAGGCCGGCATGAC
>JACDAV010000354.1 GCA_013695255.1 Chloroflexota bacterium | reverse complement strand
GTCATGCGCCGCCTCATCCGGGCGGCCTATCTGGGCCTGGACGCTGGCGACGTCTCCGCGCTCGACGACCCCTCGACGATCGAGGCGATTGGCACCCTCGGGCGGCAGGCGGATCAGGGCTCCGCGGGCGCCGTCACGTCGCGCGGCGGGTAGACGCCGCGGTCAAGCAACAGGACCGTTGCGATGCGCCCGACTGCGGTCATTCCCCGCGCGCCCGGCGCTTCGCCGCCCGCAGACGGGCGAGCGTGTCGACGGGTTCCGGAGACGCCGCGGGATCGACCGTCGAAGGTGCGCTCGCTGACGGGGCGCCTGTGGTTGCGGCACCTGGCGAGGGGTCGGGCATTCGATCGGCCGGGCTGAGCGGGCCAGACGCCGGACGCACCGCCGCGGAAGCCGCCGTCGCGGGTCCCGCGGGCACGGGTGACGCGGGAACGGCCTCGGCCGACGACTCGTCGCGCAGGAGCGCCGCCCGCGCCGACGCGCCAGCCGCTCGATCCCGGACCGCCAGCATTCCCTCAACCGTGGCCGGGCGTGCCGCCACCCGCCGCCAGCGCCGATCCCGCACCCAGCCGCGGGCGTCGGCCAGGTCGCGTCGCCCGATCGAGACGCGGCGAAGCGCGATGTCGAGCGGCCACAGGATCAGCGCCAGCACGAGCAGCACCGGCCACAGCGGGGTGAAGGTGCTGGTCGTCTCGAGATCGTGCACCCACGCCTGGTCGGGAAGGTCGATGGCGCGACCGCCGGTTGCCGCGCGCAGCGTGGCCAGGAACGCCTGGTTCGGCCCGAGCAGCCGGTACTCGGCGGCCGTCGGCGCGACGAGCCCCACGGTTCGTCCCAGCGCCGCCGCCCCGGGACGGGTCTGCGAGACCCGCACGGCGTAGGCGCCCGGGTCGATCTCGCCAAGCTCGTGCTCGTAGACGCCGGGCGCCACCTGGTCGAACTCGACGTCGACCGGCTCGAGGTCCGGCCCGACAACGACCGCCCGGGTCGTGTAGAAGTCGCGCGGCGAGCCATCGTCGCCGACGCTCTCGACGCGCAGGGTGGTCTTCTCGCCGCGGGTCACGAACTCGGCCTCGATGCCGCCGGTCTCCTCGCCCGGGAAGGTCCAGCCCACGAGCTGGCTGAAGAACCGGGTGAACCCCTCCCAGCCGAGCCAGTTCCGGGCCCAGCGCCCGGTCGAGTCGGAGGTCCACGCGACGGACCGGCCGAGGCCGTACTGCCACTGGGCGAGGATCGGGTCGTCGCGCGTGCTGACGAGCACCGTCTGGGCCGCCGACTTGGCCGTCGTCCCGTTGTAGCCGAGCAGCTGCGGCAGGGCGTCGATGCCCCGCAGGATCGGCGAGCTCGAGGTCTGGATCGGGAAGAAGGTCTCCTCGACGATCTGCTGGCCGGAGACCTGCTGCGTCTCCTTGAGGAAGATGTCCGGGATGCTCGAGGCGTTGACCGCGTCGTAGAAGCGTCCCCCGCCGTCCTTCGCCAGTCCCTCGAGGAAGGGGTTCGAGCCGCCGCCGGCACCGACCGTGGAGAGCGTGATCCCGGCCGCCTTCATGCGCTCGATGAGCGCGTCGTACTGCCCCGAGGACGACCAGCCGTCGGTCAGCAGGATGATGTGCCGCCGGGTCGCCCGCGCCTCCTCGAGCGAGTCCACGGCGTTCTCGAGCCCGGTGAAGATGTTCGTGTTGCCGTTCGGGGCGATGCCGGCGATCTGGCCCTGCAGGTTGCCGATCTGGCCGAGCGGTTGCGTCTGGACGACCCAGTGCGCCTGCTCGTCGAACGCGACCACCCCCAGCTCGTCGCGGGCGGTCAGCGCGGCCGCGGCGCGCAGGATCGCCTCCTTGCCGATGTCCACCTTGCGGACGCCGTCGATTCCGGTCCCCCCGCCCCCGGCGCCGCCATTGAACGTGTTGCAGTGGCAGGCGTCCATCGAGCCGGACTTGTCGATCACCACGACGAGCGCGACATCGGGCTGCTTCTCGCGGTTGCGGACGCCCATGTCGACCGGCAGCGTCTCCTCGATCGGGGTCTTCTGGTAGCCGCCGGCGCCGTAGCTCTTCGGGCCGCCGATCATGACCAGCCCGCGCCCGAGGTCGCGCACGTAGACCTGCAGCGAGGCCAGCTGGCGGTCCGACATGCGGATCCGGGCGACGTCGACCATCACGATGCTGTCGTACGTCGCCAGCCCCGCAAGGTCGCTCGGCAGCTCCTCCGGCACGATCGCGTCGACTCGCTGTCCCTCGGCCTCGAGCGCGCCCACGAGCTCGCGGGCGACCACCTCGTCGCCGGCCAGCACGAGGATCCGCGGCTCGCCCTTGACGATCGTGTTCGAATCGGCCCGGTTGTTCTGGGCGAACGTGTCCTGCGCCGTCTCGACGACGACCCGGAACGTGTGGAAGCCGGGCTCGGTCGGCTCGACCGTGAAGGCGATGCTGTTCGACCCCACCTGGAGGTCGAGCCGCTCGGTCGCGACCAGCACCCCATCGGCGAAGAGGCGGGCGGTCGCCGGCTGGGCGACGGTCGAGCGGACCTCGGCCACGGCTTCGATCGTCTCGCCGAGCCGGGCCGTCGACGGGGTGCGCAGCCGCTCGACGAGCACCTCGCTCCGGCCCTCGAGACCCACCAGCCGCGTCTCGACCTGCACGTCGCGGTCCGCTGCCAGCGCCGCCTCCCGCTGTCCCTGCCCGGTCGTGTCGTTGCCGTCGGAGAGGAGCACGATCCGCTTCTGGGCGTCGTCGGGGAAGAGCGCCGCAGCGAGGCGCAGGGCGGCGCCAACGTCCGACGCGCCCCGGACGGGCGTCGAGGCGATCCGGTCGAGCGCCCGGACGTCCGACGGTAGCCGCTCGACCAGCGCCTCCTTGCCGAAGGCCACGATGCCCGCCAGGTCACCCTCCGGCATCTCCTCGAGGCTGGCCTGGACGAACTCGAGGGCCTCCTGCCGGCCGGCCGAGCCGACCGAGTCGGACAGGTCGACGACGAACACGGTGGCCAGGCGATCGACGGGCAGGACCAGCTGGAGGCCGGCGAGTGCGAGGACGAGGGCGCCGATCAGGAGCCCTCGAACGAGCAGCGCCGCCGCCCGCCGGCCGGCGCCCAGCCTACGCCGGGCACCGGCGTGGGGCAGGACGGTGAACAGCAGCAGCGGGACGAGCAGGAGCAGCGCGAGCGGCGCGTCGACGCTGACGCCCATCAGCCGGCTCCGGGATGTCGGCCGAGCCGCGTGCCCAGGCGCCGCCAGAGCAATGTCAGCGCGTCACGCTGGTAGACCGCCCATTCGACGGACAGCGCGACGAGCACCAGGAGGACGATCGGCACCCACAGCTCGTCTCGGGCGGGCGGGCGGTCCGGTGGCGGTGCGCTGCCGGCGGCGCCGCTCGGCGCGGGCGAGACGGACGGGTCGGTGCCGTCGCCCAGCGCCGTCAGTGCCGCCGCGGACCCCGGGGCGATGTTCGATTCTGCGACGTCGAAGAGATCCACCGCGAAGCGGATCGGAGCGGCGGGGTTCTCGGGGCCGGCCGACGAGGTCGGTTGCACGGATGGGGACGCGGACCCGCTCGGCCGTGGCGATGCGCTCGGCGATGCGCTCGCCGTCGCGCTAGGCGCCGCGGTCGGATCCGGCAGGCCGAGCGGCGTCACCGTGTACACGCCGAGCTGATCCGTCTGGCTGAAGGTGACCGAGCCGCCGCCGAGCGTGCCCGGAGCGAGCTCCACGGCCGTGCCATCCGGTCGCTCGACGCGGACGCCGGTCGCACCCGTCGCAACCGGCAGGACGACCGGGTCGCCCGGCCTGACGGCTTCCGTGGGCGCGCCGGCGCCGCCGAGGAGCTCGCCGGTGAGGTTGGCGAGGAGGATCGGGAACGCGACCTGCAGCGGAAGGTCCGATTGGCGCGGCTCGAAGGCAAGGACGGCCGTGGGCAGGCCGTCCCGTTGGCCGGCGTAGAGCAGCGGCGAGTTCCGCGGGCCCGGGATGACGGCCCTGGCCCAGGTTGGCAGGATCAGCCGCTTCGCCTCGGCGATGTGGGTCGTCGAAAGGTCGACGTAGCGCAGGATCGGCTCGTCCGGCCCGAGCGACCCGATCGCCGGCTCCCTGAGCGAGCCACTCACCTCGCCCAGGGGGCTCGTGCGGGGCGGCGCGATGGCCAGGATCGCCGTGGCCGGCAGCGTCGCCGGGATGAAGCTCTCGAAGATGATCAGCTCGAACTCGTCCAGTCCCGTCGTGGTCGGATACTCGGCTGTCTTGCGACCGTAGAGCTCCACGTTCGGCAGGTAGCTGAGCGCCGTCTCGAGGTACGGATCGCCGTCGCTGACGAGCAGGACCTGGCGCGGCCGGTCGTCCGGCACGACGGCCCACGCCCGGTCGTCCGCCGCCAGCTGGTCAGCCCGCCCCGTCGCGTCGCGCGGAACGAGGCGCACCTCGATCACGGCGATCTGCCGGCGACCGCCCTGCGTGATGTCGTCGACGACGACGTCGGCACGGGCCTGGGCGTCGAGCGAGAGGTCGCGCGAGTCGAGCAGGATGCCATCGCCGTAGACCTCGATCCGTGGCTCGGCACGCTCGATGTCGAGGTTGGCGATGCTGATGAACGCCGATTTGGTCAGACCGGATGGCGCCGTCCGGATGCCCAGCGCGACGATCGCCTGGTTGCGCCGCTCGCGACCAACCTGCAGCACCCGGACCGGCGCACCGACGCGCGCCGTCGGCACCTCGCCGAGAGCCGCGTCCGTCGCGACCAGGATCTCCGCGTCGCCCGAGCGCGCCGCCAGGGCGTCGGCCAGCCGCAGCGCGTCGCCCATGTCGCCGCCCGAGGCGACCGGCTCGATCGACGCGATGGCCTGCCGGACGCGCCCCAAGTCCGTCGAGCCGGACGAGACGATCCGCGCGCTGTGGCCGGCCGCGATGACGCTCACC
>JACDAV010000344.1 GCA_013695255.1 Chloroflexota bacterium | reverse complement strand
CCGCGCGCCACGACCGGGTCGTGTGGGGCTACGCGGCGGCCGCGATGCGACGGGGAGTCCACGTGATCCAGGGAACGCCAGTCACCGGGCTGCTCCGTGACGGGAACCGGGTGACCGGGGTGGAAACGCCCGGCGGGCCGATCCGGGCGGGCGTCGTGCTGAGCGCCGTGGGCGGCAACGTGACGGCGCTCGCCGGCCAGGCGGGCGTCCGGCTGCCGATCCGCACGCACCCGCTGCAGGCCTTCGTGACCAACGGCTACGCCGAGGACTTCGGGCCGATCCTGAGCGACACCGAGCTGCTCTGCTACGCGTCCCAGACCGGGCGCGGGCAGATGCTGGTGGGGGCCGAGTTCGACCCCCAGCCCAGCTACTCGCTCCGCTCGTCGTTCAGCTTCCTGCAGAGCGCCTCGGCAAAGATCGTGCATCTCCTGCCGTTCATGCGGGATCTGCGGATCCTCCGCCAGTGGAGCGGGATCTGCGACATCTCGGCCGACTTCTCGCCGATCCTCGGCGCCACCGGCGTCGACGGCTTCCTCGTCACGACCGGCTGGGGCACGTGGGGCTTCAAGGCGATCCCGGCCGGGGGCGAGGCCATGGCCGAGGTGATCGCGACCGGGCGGACGCCGGACCTGATCGCGCCGTTCGCGCTGGGCCGCTTCGCCGCGGACCACGTCCTCGCCGACCAGGGCTCGACCGGGACGCGCTGATGCTCTGGCTCCCGTGTTCGAACTGCGGCCGACGCCCCGTGGAGGAGTTCACCTTTGGCGGCGAGCTTCGCGTGCCGGACGAGGCGATCGTGGACCCGGCGGCGCGCGACCTCGACTACGTCTGGATGCAGGACAACCCGGAGGGCATCTCCACCGAGCGCTGGTTCCACGCAGCGGGATGCCGGCGCTGGCTGACCGTTCGCCGCGACACCGCGACGGACTCCGTCGTGGCCTGACGGCTCGCGCTGCAGGCGCCATGCCGTAAGGTTCCGCGGTGGCCCTCATCGTCCTCGACGCGCTGACCAAGCGCTACCCCGGCGTCACCGCGCTCGACGACCTGACCCTCGAGATCGAACCCGGGATCGTTGGCCTGGTGGGCGCCAACGGCGCCGGCAAGAGCACCCTGATCAAGCTCCTGCTCGGTCTGCTCGCCCCGACGAGCGGTCGAGCCACGATCTTCGACCTCGACGTCCGCACGCGAGGCACGGAGATCCGCCAGTTCGTCGGCTACATGCCGGAGCACGACGCCCTGCCGCCGGACACGTCGGCCACGGACTTCGTGTCGCACATGGCGGAGATCAGCGGGTTGCCACGGCCGGCGGCGCGCGAGCGGACCGCCGAGGTGCTCCGCCACGTGGGCCTGTACGAGGAGCGCTACCGCGCCATGGGCGGCTATTCGACGGGCATGAAGCAGCGGGTCAAGCTCGCCCAGGCGATCGTCCACGATCCCCGGCTGCTGCTGCTCGACGAGCCGACCAACGGCCTGGACCCGGCCGGCCGCGACGAGATGCTCGAGCTCGTGCGCCGGACGGGGACCGAGTTCGGGATGACGGTCGTCGTCGCGAGCCACCTGCTGGGGGAGATCGAGCGCGTATGCAACTACCTCGTCGCGATCGAGGCGGGCAAGCTGCTCCGCGCCGCGCGCCTCGACACCTTCACGGAGCAGACCGGCGTCCTGGCGGTCGAGGTCGAGGATCGCGCCGATGAGCTGGCCAGCGCACTGGTCCTGCACGGCCTCGACGCGCGCGCCGTGGGCCGGGTCGTGCTCGTGGCGCTGGAGGACGATCGACCGTACGACCTCGTTCGCGATGCCGTCGCGGCTCTCGGCCTGCCGCTGATCCGGCTGGAGCAGCGCCGCCACCGGCTCGAGGACCTCTTCGCCGACGCGGAGCCCGGCGAGACGGCCGCGTGAGCGGTTCGGCGTCCGTCCCGCCGTTCGCGCCCGGCGCCCCGGCGCTCCGGGGCTCGCCAGGCGGACCCGAAGGCAGCATCTACGACCTCGGCTACCGCAACTACGATGGCCCGCGCCTCGGGCGGACGCATGCCATCCGCGCGCTGTTCGTGCATACCCTGAAGGTCTGCTACGGGATCGGCCGCGGTGGGCGGGCGAAGCTCGCGCCGTTCATCCTGCTGGCTTTCGCGACGATCCCGGCGGTGGTGGCCGTCGGTGCGCTCGCGTTGATCCGCCAGGTCGGCGGCGGGCAGATCCCGGAGGAGGCGTCGCCCGTCCGGCACGACACGTACTACGGCATCGTGGCCACGCTGGTCGCGCTCTTCTGCGCCGTCCAGGCGCCGGAGACGCTCGGCCGAGACCAGCGGCACCACCTCCTCTCGGTGTATTTCGCTCGCGCGCTCCGGCGGACCGACTACGCCCTCGCCCGGTTCGCGGGCATCGCCGCTGCCGTCCTCGTGTTCGTCCTGCTGCCGCAGCTGATCATCTTCTTCGGGCTGGTGCTGTCCGCGGAGGACGTGGCAGCAGAGTTCGGCCGGGAGGCCCGGTTCCTGCCGGGGATCTTCGGCCAGGCGATCGTCCTGAGCGGCGTGCTGGGCGGCATCTCCGCGGCCGTGTCGGCGTACACGCCGCGCCGGGTCTACGCGACGACCGCGATCATCGTGCTGATCGCCGTCACGCCGCTCGTGAGCGCCGTGCTGATCGAGCTCGGGGCGATCTCCCTGGCGACGCTGCTCGTCCTTCTCAGCCCGGCTGACATCCTGGCCGCGACCAACGCCTGGTGGTTCGACTCGCGGCCGGAGAGCACGGCCATCTTCCTGACGGACCTGCCGCTCGAGGCCTTCCTGGCGGCCGCCGCCGTCATCACCGCCGCATGCGCGGCGATCCTCGTCAGGCGCTACGAGCGAATTGCCGCGTGATCCGCGAGCGCTCCGCGGACGAGGCCCGATCCACTCCCCCGAGCACCAGCACCGGGCCGCCGACCGGGCCGGCCGGACATCCCGCGGCGGCGGCGGAGGTCGCCCCCGGCGCGCCGGTCGTCCTCGACCACGTCTCGCGCTGGTACGGCAACGTCGTGGCCGTCAACGACATCTCGTTCAGCCTCCTGCCGGGCGTCACCGGGCTGCTGGGACCGAACGGAGCGGGCAAGTCGACGCTCCTGCACCTCATGGCCGGGCTGCTGCGGCCATCGGCCGGCTCGGTCCGCGTCGAGGACCGGCCGGCGTGGCGGAACCCCGAGGTGTTCGGCCGGATCGGGCTCGTGCCGGAGCGGGAGGCGGTCCACGCGTTCCTCACCGGGCGCGAGTTCGTGACCATGAACGCGCGCCTCCAGCACCTGCCGAACGCCGAGGCGGCGGCCGCAGCGGCGATCCGCATGGTCGACCTCGAGGCGGCGGCGGACCGGCTGGTTGGCACCTACTCGAAGGGCATGCGCCAGCGTGTCAAGCTGGCCGGCGCCCTGGTCCACGAGCCGCGGATCCTCCTGCTCGACGAGCCGTTCAACGGGATGGACCCGCGCCAGCGGCTGCACATGACGTCCCTCCTGCGAGGGATGGCCGCCGAGGGCCGGACGATCCTGTTCTCCTCGCACATCCTCGAGGAGGTCGAGCGGCTGGCGGATTCCGTGCTCGTCGTGTACGCGGGTCGGCTCGCCGCGTCAGGTGACTTCCGGCAGATCCGCCGGCTCATGACGGATCGACCGCATACCTTCACGGTGCGCTCATCCGACGACCGCCGGCTGGCCGCGGCCCTGCTCGCCGACGCGGCCGTCTTCGGCGTCGACCTGGCGGGCGACCGGGTGTCCGTGTCGACCTCCGACTTCGGGGCGTTCACGCGGATCGTCGCCCGGGTCGCCCGGGACGCCGGGATCACCCTCCGCGAGCTGACCCCGACCGACACGTCGCTCGAGAGCGTGTTCGCCTACCTGGTCCGCCGATGAGCGCCTTCGCGACGATCGCGGAGGTCACGCTGCGCGGACTTCTCGGGCGCCGGCGGACGGTACTCCTGATTCTCCTCGCGGGACTGCCGGTGCTGGTGGCGCTGCTGGCGCGTCTCGGGGGCGGTCGGCTCGACGACGCGCTCGTGGCGATCCTCGAGCTGGGCGTCCGGACCGTGCTGCCGCTGACCGCGCTCGTGTTCGGAACGTCCGCCCTGGGCGCGGAGCTCGAGGACGGGACCGCCGTGTTCATCCTGGCCAAGCCCGTCCCGCGCTGGCGGATCGCGCTGGCCAAGACCCTTGTGGCGGGCCTGCTGGCGGCAGCCCTGAGCGTGGGTTCGACGCTGTTGACCGGGCTGCTGATCGGCGGGGTGGACGGATCGACGCTGGCGACGACGTTCGCCTTCGCCATCGCGGTCGCACTCGCCGGGTTCGCCTACGCGTCACTCTTCGTGGCGCTCAGCATCGTGACCGGCCGGGCGCTGATCGTGGGCCTGATCTACACGCTCGTCTGGGAGGGAATCCTGGCCGGCATCCTCGAGGGCACCCGCCTCTTCAGCGTGCGCGAGGCGACGCTGTCCGTGGC
>JACDAV010000008.1 GCA_013695255.1 Chloroflexota bacterium | reverse complement strand
ACCTGACCGGCAAGACTGTGGACCTGGCCGAGTACAAGGGCCGTGAAACTGCGCTTCTCTTCTGGAATCCCGGCTGCGGCTTCTGCCAGCGCATGAAAGACGACCTCAAAGCCTGGGAAGAGGCGCGACCCGAGGGTGCGCCGGAGCTGGTCGTCGTGTCGACCGGCACGAAGGAGGCGAACGAGGCGTTCGGCCTCACCTCACCCGTGTTGCTCGACCACGGCTTCACCGTGGCAAGCCGATTCGGCGCCAACGGGACGCCGATGGCGGTGCTCCTCGACAAGGACGGCAAGGTGGCCTCACCTGTCGCCGCCGGCGCTCCCGGCGTCTTCGACCTGCTCAACCGCGATCGTTCCACCGCGACCGCCGGCGCCTGACACCGACGGAGGTCAGACCGTTCGTTGCAGCCCCTACCCTGACCGCGATCCTCGGGGATGACCGCCGCAGCGGCCGCGGGCGACGGACGGTTGCCGCCCGAGTGGCGCGAGGGACGCGCCCCGGTTGCCCGATACCCCAGCTTGGAACGAGGCCCCGCGAATGGCCGGCTGGGTCGTCAAATTAGGTCGTGGCGGCGCTCTCCCCTCGACCAGTTGCTTGATGCTGCGGAGGCTGCGCTGCGCAGCTAAGCCCGATCCGCTCGTATCGCCACTCGTGGCGGCACAGCGCTAGCCCCGGGGGAGCCCGAAGATACATGCTGTCGTTCTTGGGGTGATCGAGATGTCGCCGTTGCGCGCCGAGAGTGTGGTGGGTGCCAAGAGCGCCTCGTGGGAAGATGGCACCCGTGAGGATCGCCGCCGGGGAGCACACTACTCCCTCACGGTCGTTCGCAGCGTCGTGCAGGCCTACGACAGTTAGCTTGGCGTTCAGTGCCTGAGCGGAAGGTCGCAGGTTCGGATCCTGCCAGGGACGCCACTCGCTGCCTCGCCGACTAGGCGCAGCGCGCGCGTCTGTGGAGCGACTGGGTCGCAGGGCCATCGAGGCGGGTGGTCGACATCGCCGAGAGCCGCCGAGGGCGGTGCGTTCGCGCACATAGGTCCGTGGGCCAACCCAAAGTAAGGCTTGGCGGCGTCATCCCTCTACCCCTACGCTCCTACCAGCAGCCGGCCGGACTCCACCGTGGGCACCACGGGTCACGGAGCCGCTCCACAAGTCGCACAGCGAGGCACCCAACCACATGGCTTCGATGGCCGTCAACGAACTCGGTCCGATGCTCACCGCGACGGAAGTGGCAGAGATGCTCCACCTCCACGTCAACACGGTGAAGCGGCTCGGCGACCGCGGCGAGCTCCCGTTCTATCGCGTGTGCAAGCGCGGCGACCGGAGGTTCCGCCTCGACGACGTGATGAGGTTCCTCGCCCAGAACCGCTAGGACACCGCAGACAATCCGCGGGATGGGCGTCCCGACGCCGAATCGGTGCCTCGAGCTCGCAGCGGGCTTGAGCGGCTGAGCCGGGACCACGACGAACGCGCCCGCCAGGGTGCACCTGAACCGAAACAGCCCGCGACGGCGGGTGGCTAAACGGTTCGAAGCGCCTCGCCGAAGATCTCCAGCCCCTCGGCAACTTCCGCGCCGGTGACGTCGAGCGGCGGGATCCAGCGAATCACCTGGTGCGCCGGTCCGCAGGTGAGCACGAGGAGACCCAGCTCCAGCGCCCGGGCCTGCACCGCCTGCGCCAGGTCGCCGTCCGGCCGGCGCGTCTCGCGGTCCGCCACCAGCTCCACTCCGATCATCAGCCCAGGCCCGCGCACGTCCCCGATCCGCTCGTCCTCGGCCATCATCGCCTGGAGGCCCGTCGTGAGCTCCTCGCCTCGGTCGCTGGCGTTGAGGAGGAGCTCCTCCTCCCGGATCGTCTCCAGGACCGCGATGCCGGCCGCGCAGGCGACCGGGTTGCCGCCGTACGTGGATCCGTGGGCGCCCTTGCCCCAACGCTCCTGAAGGTCCCGCGACGTCGCCAGGGCGGACAGCGGCAGCCCGTTGGCGATCGCCTTGGCGATGCACACGACGTCCGGCACCACGCCCGCGTGCTCGAACGCCCACATCCGGCCCGTCCGGCCGTAGCCCGTCTGGACCTCGTCCGCGATCAGCAGGATGCCGTGCTCGTCGCAGAACGCGCGGAGCGCGCGGAGGAACGGGCCGGGCGCCGGGTGGTAGCCGCCCTCGCCCTGCACCGGCTCGATCAGGATGGATGCGACGCTCGCCGCCGGGACCGTCGTGGTCGTCAGCCGGTCGAGGTGCTCGAGGCAGACGCGGGTCGCCGACTCCTCGTCGCCGCCGAAGTCCGCGTACACGCGGGGGAACGGCGTGAAGTAGACGGACGGCAGCAGCGGCTCGTAGCCGACCCGGTAGTTGAGGCTCGAGGTCGTGACCGACGCAGCCCCAAGCGTCCGGCCGTGGAAGCCGCCCTCGAACGCGATGATCGCGGGGCGGCCGGTCACCCGTCGCGCGAGCTTGAGGGCGCCCTCGATCGCCTCGGAGCCGGAGTTCAGGAAGACGATGCTGTCGAGTGGATCCGGCAGCGTGTCCGCGACCATCGATGCGAGGCGGACGACAGGCTCCGAGTAGCCGATCGCGCCGGTCGGGCCGATCAGCCGGTCCACCTGCGCGTGGATGGCGGCGCTCACCCGCGGATGGGCGTGACCGAGGACGGTGACCGCGATGCCGTTGGCGAAGTCGAGATAGGCGCGGCCGGCGGTGTCGTACAGGCGGTGCCCGACGCCGTGACTCCAGCTGCGCTCGAAATACCGCCCCAGGATCGGGCTCAGGTTCCCGGCCAGCGTCGAGAGATCGGCCACGGCGGTAGCGGCGTCGTGCATCGGCCGAGTATAGAAGCGCCCGGCCAACCGCCCGGGCGCTTCGGTCGCGCGGAGGACGCGGGACGCGTCGCTCAGGACGTGTGCTGCTCCTTCTCCATCCGCGTCCCGCAGCAGCAGACGAACGCCTGGGTGTGCTGCATCTTCTGCGGATCCCCGTGGTGCCGGAGGCGGATCTCGCAGCCACAGTTCGGGCACACGAAGTCGTCGCCCTCCTGCATGTCCATCGTTCCGGGGGTGGTCATCGGATCGGTCATCGCATGGCCTCCTGCTGGCGTTAGGGGGCCATCGTCTATCCGGCCTCGTACCAGGCGCATCGGCGGGCCGGGAGCCGCCTTGCAGTCGTCTCGAATCGGCGCCCACCGCCGCGCCGCCGGCTCCACGGCGCGGTGGGCGGGCTGGTGGCCCGAGAGGTCGGCCTAGAATGCTCCCGCGTGCAGGTCGGCTCGGCTGGCGCCCGCGCCTCTGGTCGCGGCCACGCCCTCGTGTCGTGCCAACAGAAAGGACGTCTCGTGGTCGACTTCGCCCTGACCGCCGAGAACCGCCTGGTCCGCGACACCGCCCGGGCGTTCGCCGAGGCGGAGATCCTGCCGCACATCCGCGAGTGGGACGAGCGTGGCGAGGTGCATCGCGAGGTGTTCGCCAAAATGGGCGAGCAGGGCTTCCTCGGCGCGCCGATCCCGGAGGTTTACGGCGGCGGCGGCATGGACTACATCTCGTTCGCCATCCTGTGCGAGGAGCTCGAGCGGGCGGACACGGCGTTCCGGGTGGTCCAGAGCGTGCACGTCGGGCTCAACTCGCTGGCCCTGCTCCAGTGGGGGACGGAGGAGCAGCGGCAGCGCTGGCTCGTGCCCCAGGCGCGGGGCGAGAAGCTGGCGACCTTCGGACTGACCGAGCCGGGCGCCGGCACGGACGCCGCGCGGCTCGAG
>JACDAV010000047.1 GCA_013695255.1 Chloroflexota bacterium | reverse complement strand
AAAGGAGCGACCGTGTCCACCGCCCGAGCCGGGGGGCTTGCCATCGTCGTATTCGCCGTTGCCGGGGTTGCCTGGTTCGCCCAGGAGCTCGCGCCGGCGGCGACTGGCTTCAGCGACACGGACGATCCGGCAGTGATGCTGCGGTTCATCCGCGAGCATCCCGAGGCGTACCGCTGGGGCGGCCTCGCCCTCTTCGTCATGGCTGCGAGCCTCGTGGTCGCGGCGTTTGCCGTCGCGGATCATCTCGCGACGGCGGCGAGCTCGCTCGCCGTGCGCACGACGACCGCCTTCGGGCTCCTGGCCGCCGCGTTCTTCTTCGGCCAGGGCGTGCTGCGCCTGTCCGGCGGACCGCTCCTGCACATCGACGGGCTCAACCGCGACTGGGGCGAGGCCGCCTACCTCGCCACCCAGATGGCTGGCGTCCACGGCTTCGCCCAGGGAGCACTCCTCGGCCTGTCCCTGTGGGCGACCGCCGTGTCGGTGACCGGGATCCGGTCGCACACGCTCCCGACGCTCGTGGGGATCGTGGGCATCTTCCCGGTGCTCCGCCTGACGGGCAGCCTGCTCGGCCCGCTCGAGCTCCTGCCAGAGGATCTCTGGATCGTGTTCATGGCCTCGATCGTGGGGACGCTGATCTGGTGCCTCGTCCTCGGCATCGTCCTCCTGCGTATCCCGAGCTCCCTCCCCGTCGCGGTCCCGATGCGGGCCTGATCGGCAATATGGATTCTCGTCATGCTGCAGGACGGGTCAGGTGAGGTGGCTCGCCTGCTCGACGGCGTCCGGATGCACGACGGTCCGATCGGCCCAGGCACCCTATTCGCGGCCGTGGCTCCTCCCGAGAGCCTGGCCATTGTCGAGCCGACCGTGGGGGCCGGTGGACGGCCGGCGTATCGTCTGACCCAGCTCGGGCAGGCGCCACCGGTTCGGTCGTCGCGATCCGAGCCCAGTAGCTCGATCCAAAGCGCCCTGCCGCCCCCACGGAACAGCCCGATCCGAACGTGGATCGGGCCGATGAGGGCGGAGCTGGTACCGCATGCCGGATGCGCCGCTTCCCGTATCAAGCGTGCCAACCTGACACGCTTGGCTCGCTGTGGGCAGCGTGGCGCGCATGGTGTGGTTTCATAAGGGTGCCGATAAGGGTGCCGGCGCCCGGCGCTCGCACCACCCAGGCGGCACGCGACGCCGGTTCCAGCCGCTACGCCCGAAAGCAAGTACGACGGCGTGAGTTGGAAGAGGTTCAGACTCGGGCAGGGTGTGTGCCACCCTTAAGATTGGAACGCGATGATCACGTGTCCGGTGTGCGGTGAGAACAACCCCGACCGCGCAATCTTCTGCCTTCGGTGTGGCACTCCACTCAGCTCCCGGGCGGCGAGCGAGGTCGAAGAGCGGAAGGTTGTATCCGTCCTGTTCTGCGACCTCGTCGGGTTCACGACGCGCGCGGAGAGGGCCGACCCGGAGGACGTCCGGGCGATCCTTCGTGACTATCACGGCCGCGTTCGGACGGAGATCGAGCGGTTCGGCGGAACGGTCGAGAAGTTCGTCGGCGACGCCGTGATGGCCGTGTTCGGAGCCCCCATCGCGCACGAGGACGATGCCGAGCGGGCGGTCCGGGC
Source organism: Chloroflexota bacterium (assembly GCA_013695255.1). Taxonomy (GTDB): domain Bacteria; phylum Chloroflexota; class Limnocylindria; order Limnocylindrales; family CSP1-4; genus JACDAV01. The sequence goes on along the minus strand of JACDAV010000047.1, from coordinate 3,665 downwards.
GGCGTCGCGGATCATCGAATCGCTCGCCGAGGCCAACCAGCGCGACAACAACGGCCTGGACGTCCGGATCGGGATCAACACGGGCGAGGCACTCGTCGCGGTCGGCGCGAACCCGGCGCGCGGCGAGGCGTTCGTCTCGGGCGATGTCGTGAACACGGCATCGCGTCTCCAGGGTGTTGCCCCCGTCGGCGGCGTCGTGGTCGGCGAAGGGACTCACCGGGCGACGAAGGCGTTCGTCGATTACCGCGAGCTGCCAGCCGCCTCGGTTCGCGGAAAGGCCGATCCCGTCGTGGTGTGGCAGGTCGTCGGGCTCCGCAGGCGGCGCGGCGCCGACATGGCGCACGCTCCGGCGACACCCTTCCTGGGACGCGACCCGGAGATCGCTCTCCTGCGTCTGACGTTCCTTCGGGCGATACGGGAGTCGTCGGTCCAGCTCGTCACCGTCACCGGTGAGCCCGGAGTCGGGAAGTCGCGCCTGCTGAGGGAGCTGAAGACGAGCCTGGACGACGACCCAGCGACCGCGGTCGTGTGGCGCCAGGGCCGTTGCCTGTCCTACGGGGACGGCATCACCTTCTGGGCACTCGGCGAGATCGTGAAGAGCCACGCCGGGATCCTCGAGTCGGACTCTCCGGAGGATGCTCGCGCGAAGCTCGACGTCGCAGTCGCCGCCAACGAAGGCGACGCTTCACAGAAGGGGTGGCTGGTCGATCGACTCGCCCCGCTCGTCGGGGCTGGCACGGGCGAGCCGGCTGGTCGCCAGGAGTCGTTCGCCGCCTGGCGGTCGTTCCTCGAGGGTGTCGCCGGCACGAGCCCACTCGTCCTCGTCTTCGAGGACACCCATTGGGCCGACGACGCGCTGCTCGAGTTCGTCGACTACCTGGCGGAATGGTCGACGACAGTGCCGATCCTGGTGATCTGCTCCGCTCGGCCGGAGCTCTACGATCGCCGCCCTGGATGGGGCGGCGGAAAGCGGAACTCGACGACGCTGGCGCTCTCGCCGCTCTCGCTCGACGACAGTACCCGCCTGGTTTCGTCGATGATCTCCGGCCGCGCCCTGCCGGACGACGTGCGGGCCCAGCTTCTCGAACGCGCCAGCGGCAACCCGCTCTTCGTCGAGGAGTTCGTTCGCTTGTTGCTCGATCGAGGGCTGCTCGACGGCGACGGCAGGGCGGCGCCGGACGGCGACGTCCCGTTGCCGGATACGATCCAGGCCACGATCGCCGCTCGCCTCGACGCGCTGCCCGCGACCCGCAAGTCCCTCATTCACGACGCGTCCGTCGTGGGCAGGGTGTTCTGGTCCGGGACGGTGGCGGCCATGGGCGGGATCGATCGGGCAGTCGCGGACAACATCCTCCACGAGCTGATGGGCAAAGAGTTCGTTCGGCAGGCTCGCACATCCACGGTTCAGGGAGAAGCCGAGTACTCGTTCTGGCATGCCCTCGTCCGCGACGTCGCGTACGCCCAGATCCCGCGCGCCGGACGGGCCAGCCGCCATCGACTCGCCGCTTCGTGGATCGAGGCGACTGCCGGGGAGCGGGTCTCGGACGTCGCAGAACTGCTCGCGTACCACTACGGCCAGGCGCTGGACCTCGCCCGCGTCCTCGAGGCGAACGAGCCGCTCGACGAACTCATGACGAAGACTAGAGAGGCCCTCGAACTGGCTGGTGACCGTGCCGCGCAGCTCGACGTCGGCAAGGCATTCGCCTTCTACCGACGGGCCGCCGAGCTGGCGCCGCCGCGAACGGCTGTCCGCGGTCGACTCCTCGTGAAGCTCGCGCAGACCGGCGGCGTCGCATTCAGCGGCACCGGCGAGCTCGGCGGGGACGAGCCCGAACGGCTGCTCCGGGATGCGATCGAGGACTTTCGGGCCGCAGGTGACGCGCTTCGAGAGGGACATGCGGCCGTCCAGCTGGGTCGCCACCTGTGGTTCAGCGGCGCGCGGGAACGCGGGGAACGGGCGCTTGCGGACGCGATTGAGATCCTCGAGCGTTCCGGTCCCACGAGAGAGCTCGCTGTTGCGTACGCAGAAATGGCCGGGCGCCACATGCTCGCCAGCCGCGAGGCGGAGTGGGCGGCGTGGACCGATCGCACGCTGGAACTGTCGCGGACCGTCGGGGCGCTCGACGTCTACGCGCGGGGACTGCAGTTCCGCGGCTTCCTGCGCGAGTTCGCCGGTGACCCGCGGGCACTCGACGATCACCGCGAAGCGGTCCAGATGGCGATCGCGAGTGGCCAGCTGCAAGTGATCGAGACGGCCTACACGAACTACGCCGACGCGACACACGAGATCGAAGGACCGGAACCGGGCCTCGCGCTCTACAGGGAGGGTGTCGCCCTCCTCTTGAGTCGCCGCGGAGTCGGCGCAGGGTGGACGCTCGCAGAGTCGACGCGCCCCCTTTACGCCCTCGGCGAGTGGGATGAAGTGCTGCGGATCGCCGACGAGGTGATCGACAGGGACCGTAGCCGCGGCCCTTCGCTGTTGTCCGGCGTCGTCCTACCCCAGAAGGCCCGAGTCCTCGCGAACCGCGGCGACGCTGACCAGGCGCGAGGTCTCCTCGACGAATACCTCCCGCGAGCCCGCGAGGCCCACGATCCCCAGATCCTCGTCATGACCCTGATTGCTCTGGCCGATGCGGCGCTGGCGATGGATGATCGCGCGGCCGCCACGGCGTACATGGCGGAGATCCTGTCCGCGGCGGAGCCTTGGGACGTTCGCTTCCTCGTCTGCTCATGGGCCCTGCCGGATGCTGCCAGAACTCTCGCAGAGCTGGGAGACTTCGAGGGCGCCGAGACCGTCAGCGGCGGGCCGACGGCTCCGATCCCGCTCCTCCAGCGCCAGATCGCCGCCAGCCGCGCGGCGATCGAGGAGGCGCGTGGGCACATCTCCGAGGCGCTCGAGCTGTACCAGCAGGCCGAGTCAGGGTGGACGAGCTTCGGTTGTCGTTACGAGCAGGCCCAGGCGCTGTTGGGTGCCGCGCGATGTGAGTTGCTCCTCGGCGAGACCGCCCGAGCCGGGGATGATCTGCAGCGAGCCGTTGATGAATTCCACGATCTGGGCGCCAGGCGATTCGAGGGCCAGATCGATCGGCTCAAGACCGTCCCCGCAATAACCGATCAGTCGCCGGCTGAGCCCGTGGAAGGATAGGGTCGGGCGGTCGGGTCGAGCCCGCTGGGCTTGCCTGCTGAGCTGACAAACGGCTAGTGGCTCCGGCACGACGGAGCGAACCCGCAACCGATGAGAGATAAGGGCTTGGAATCGCATCCGGTCAGGGTCAAACCACAATGTCCAGTGAGGCTCGAGTGACAGGACCACGAGATATGGTGGTGGGTTGGTACCGCATACCGGATGCGCCGTATTCCGTGCCATACGTCCCGCCGAGCGTCACGGTAGGCAGCATGGGTCACCTGGGACGCATGGGACACGATCGATAAGGGTTCACATAGGGGCTCAGCCAGGACGCGAGACGCTTGCGACGAGCACCCGCGCCACTCGTCGGGGTGCGAGCGGAAGCAGAAGTGAGAGCCGGCGGCGTCGGCCGGAGGTGGGTCGGGGCGGACGCAGCTGTCTCACACAGGACGCACCAACCGTCCTTCATCGGCACCCGCAGATCGTCACAATGTATTTGCTCCCACCAGGGGGCAAGGCCACAAGACAGGGGACTGCC
>JACDAV010000292.1 GCA_013695255.1 Chloroflexota bacterium | reverse complement strand
CGTCGGCGCCTCGCCGAGCGCGGCGGCCAGCGGCGGCGAGAGCGGCGCGCCGTCCGGCGGGGGCGACGGCGACTATGTCATCGGCGTGTCCAACACGCTCCAGGGCAACGGCTGGCGCGAGGAGATGATCTGCTCGGCGAAGGCGCAGGCCCTCGCCTCCGGCCAGGTCTCGAAGATGGTGATCTCGCACCGCACGACGGACGCCGCCGGCCAGCTCGACGATCTCCGCAATCTCATCGCGGCCGATGTCGACGCGATCGTCGTCAACCCGGTCAGCCCGGACGCGATCAACGCGGCGCTCCAAGAGGCCGTCGACAAGGGGATCACGGTCGTCGCCGTCGACCAGGGGGTGAACCTCCCGGATGCCTACCTGATGTCGAACGACCAGGTGGAGTACGGGTATCTCGGCGCCAAGTGGCTCTTCGAGCAGCTGGGCGGCGAGGGCAACGTGGTCTATCAGCGCGGGATCGCGGGTGCCCAGGCGGACACCGATCGTGACACCGGCTTCAAGCGGGCCCTGGCCGAGAACCCAGGGATCACCGTCGTCGCCGAGCAGGCGACCGGCTGGGATCCCGTGACCGCGGTCCAGCAGATCGGCGAGTTCCTCGCCAGCGGCCAGTCGGTCGACGGCGTCTGGACGTCAGGCGTCGACTCGTCCATCGTCAGCGCCTTCAAGACGGCCAACCAGCCGTACGTCCCGATCGTCGGCGCGGACAACAGCGCGTTCGTCAGCCAGCTGCTCACGGAGGAGGGCCTCGTCGGTGCCGCCGTGACCAACCCGGCCGCGGTCGGCGGCGCTGGCGTCGAGCTCGCGCTGCGCGTCCTCAACGGCGAGCCGCCGACCGAGAAGCAGCAGCTCCTCACGCCGCAGGTCTGGGACAACCAGACGCCGGAGGGCAGGGCGAGCCTGGAGGCCGCCGCCGATCCCTCCATCGATCCGCTCTGGCCGCTCAACATCACCATCCCGGACTGGACGACGTACACCAAGGAGCAGCTCCTGGCGTGCAAGGGTCCGGGCGAGTAGCCCAGCCATCACGAGGGACGCCGGCCTCGCCGGCGTCCCTCACGTCAATCTCCACGGGTGGAGCCATGACCGACGACCTGCTGCTCGAGGCCACCGGCGTCGCCAAGCGCTACGGCGCGGTCATCGCGTTGCGCGATGCGTCGCTCGGGGTGCGGGCCGGGGAGGTCCACGCGCTCATGGGCGCCAACGGCGCCGGCAAGAGCACCTTCGTCAAGATCCTGACCGGCGCGATCCGGCCGGATGCGGGAACGATCATGCTGCGCGGGCGGGAACGGGGCATGCACTCGCCGGACGAGGCGCGTCGGACGGGCCTCATCCCGGTCTACCAGGAGCCCTCCCTCGTCCCGGATCTCGACGTCCACGCCAACCTGACCCTCACCCGCACGCCGATCAACGCCTTTCGGCGCTGGGTGGAGGACCTCGGGGTCCTGCACCTCGACCTGCGAACGCCGGCCCGGGAGCTGCCGCTCGCGATCCTGCGCATCCTGGACCTCGCCCGGGCCCTGGCCGTCGAGCCCGATGTGCTGCTGCTGGACGAGATGACCGCGGCCCTGCCGGCCGACCTGACCGAGCACGTGATGAACGCGATCCGGCGTCAGCGCGAGGCCGGCCGATCGGTCATCTTCATCTCCCATCGCATGATCGAGATCGCCGCCATCTGCGACCGGGCAACGGTTCTGCGGGACGGTCAGACCGTCGGCGTCGTCGACGTGACCAAGGGCACCGAGGAGCAGATCGTGAAGCACATGCTGGGTCCGATCGCGACCCAGCCGGCCGCGACCCGGACCGGGACAGGCGCACGGTCCGATCGGCTGGACGACGCGGTCACCGCCCGGCTGTCCGTGCGGAGCCTCCGCGCGGGGACGAAGCTGCACGACGTCTCGTTCGACCTCCGGGTCGGCGAGGTGCTCGGCATCGTGGCCCTCGAGGGCCAGGGCCAGGACGAGCTGTTCGACGTGCTCGCCGGATCTGCGCGTCCCTCCGGCGGTGAGGTCCACGTCGACGGCCGACCGGCCCGTTTCGGTCACCCGGCCGACGCCATTCGCGCCGGCCTCGTCTACGTCCCGGCCAACCGGGCCGAGGCGCTCCTGATGCAGCGGTCGGTCCGCGAGAACATCGCCCTGCCCTTCTCGGCCGCCTTGAACCACTGGGGCCCGATCGACACGTCGACGGAGGGCCGACGGATCGGCACGGCGGTGAACCGGCTGCAGATCGACACCCGGGCCCAGTCGGAGGTCCGCCGGCTCTCCGGCGGCAACCAGCAGAAGGTGACGATCGCCCGCTGGGTCGCCGGCGGCGTCCGGACGCTCCTGTGCTTCGACCCGACGCGGGGGATCGACATTCGCACCAAGCGCGAGATCTACGACCTGCTCCGGGAGCTCGCGGCAGCCGGCGCCGCGGTTCTGCTCTATACCTCCGAGCTGGAGGAGATCCCGCTCGTCTGCGACCGCGTGGTGGTCATCTTCAATGGCCGCGTTGTCGACGAGATGGCGGCCGCAGGCGCTGACGAGCCGACCCTCCTGCGGGCGGCGTACGGTCTCCCGCCCGGTGCGCTCACGCCCGAGGAGATCGTCGCCGAGGCCGCGGCGGTCGAGGCGGCGAACGCGCAGCCCGATGGGAGCCGGCCGGCGACCATGGCCGGCGTCGGGGAGCCGGCGCGCGACACGGAGGGGACGGCTCTGTCCCCGGGGTCACGGCCATGAGCGCCGCGGCCGAGACCGCCGGCCGTCCGGCGGGCGGGGGCACACGCGCCGGCACGGTCCGTTCACTGTGGCGGAGCGCCTGGACGTTCGGGCTGGTGGGCCTCTTGCTGCTGCTCTTCCTCGTCACCCGGGCGATCAAGCCGACCTACGGCGCGTCGGAGCTCGAATCGCTCGCGATCGGCGCCCTGCCGATCGCCTTTGCCGCGGTCGCCCAGGCCGTCGTCGTCATCTCCGGCGGAATCGACCTGACCATCGGCTCCGTGATGGCGCTCACCAACGTCACGGCTGCCGCGCTGATGGCCGGCGGGAGCGAGGAGTTCGCGGTTCTCGTGGTCGTCTTCGTCCTGCTGCTGGGGCTCGTCGTCGGCGCGTTGAATGGTCTCCTGGTCGTCATCACCCGGGTCCCGGACATCATCGTCACCCTGGCTCTTTCGTTCGTCTGGGCCGGCGCCGCGCTGCTGGTGCTCAAGTCACCGGGCGGATCGACCGCGGCCTGGCTCAAGGGCCTGATCGACGACACGTTCCTGATCGTCTGGATCCCCGAGGCGCTGGTGCTGCTTCTCGCTGCCGTCGGGGTGGTCTGGCTGCCGCTGCGCCGGTCGCGCCTGGGGCTGTCCATGTACGCGGTCGGCAGCGACCGCCTGGCGGCCTTCCGGAGCGGTGTCGCGGTGGGGCGCACGAAGATCGCGGCCTACGCCGTGACCGG
>JACDAV010000236.1 GCA_013695255.1 Chloroflexota bacterium | reverse complement strand
CGTCGAGATGACCGTCGAGCTGATCACCCCGATCGCCCTCGAGGTCGGCCAGCGCTTCGCCATCCGCGAGGGTGGCCGGACCGTCGGCGCCGGCGCCATCACCACGATCACCGAGTAGCGCGATGGCCAGAGTCGAAGCCCGTCCGGTCATCCAGCTGGCGTGCACCGAGTGCAAGATGCGCACCTACAGCACGCGCAAGAACAAGAAGAACGATCCGAACCGGATCGAGCTGATGAAGTACTGTCCCCGTGAGCGCCGTCACACCCTCCATCGCGAGGCGAAGTAGCGGCACACCGCAGGGGTGTAGCTCAATTGGCAGAGCACCGGTCTCCAAAACCGGCGGTTGTAGGTTCGAGTCCTATCGCCCCTGCCAAAATCCTCGGGCGGATGGCCTAGAGGACGGCGGCCTCCGAATCCTCGGGCGGATGGCTCGCAGAAGCGTCGCCTCCGCCCTCGGAGAGTCCAGACTGGTAGCAGAACGTAGCTGAAAGAAGAACCACCGACGTGAGTCGCCTCCGCCGCTTCATCGATGAAGCCTGGTCCGAGTTGAAGAAGGTCACCTGGCCCACCCGGGAGCAGACCCGCAACCTGACCGTGCTCGTCTTCGCGATCAGCCTGGTGGTCGGGCTGTACATCACCGTGCTCGACACCGTCTTCCAGGGCGCCGTCGGGCTGCTGGCGCAGCCGGGCTAGGGGGAGATGATGGTGACCGAGTCGACGACCGAGACGCGCGCTCCCGAGAAGCGCTGGTACGTCATCCATACCTACTCGGGCTACGAGAACAAGGTCAAGGCGAACCTCGAGCACCGCATCGAGTCGATGGGCATGGAGGACAAGATCTTCCAGGTCCTCGTCCCCATGGAGGACGAGATCGAGATCCGCCAGGGTCAGCGGCACACCGTCCAGAAGAAGGTCTACCCGGGCTACGTGCTCGTCGAGATGATTCTCGACCCGGACAGCTGGTTCGTCGTCCGCAACACGCCGGGCGTGACGAGCTTCGTCGGGGGCGCCAACATCCCGGGCGTGCGCAGCGAGCCCATCCCGCTCGACGAGAACGAGGTCAAGCAGATCCTCCGGCACATGGGGGTCGAGACGCCCAAGTACCGGGTCGCCTTCACCAAGGGCCAGAGCGTCCGCGTGACGGACGGCCCGTTCTCGGAGTTCATCGGGACGGTCGACGAGGTCAACCCCGAGCGCAACAAGGTCAAGGTCCTCGTCAGCATCTTCGGCCGCGAAACGCCGGTCGAGCTCGACTTCCTCCAGGTCGAGAAGCTCTAGAAAGGAATCGGGCGCCCCGTGGCCAAGAAGATCCGCATCGTCCTGACGCTCCAGCTCCCGGCCGGCAAGGCCACCCCCGCGCCGCCCGTCGGCACCGCGCTGGGGCCGCACGGCATCAACATCATCGAGTTCACCAAGTCGTACAACGAGAAGACGGCCGACAAGGCCGGCCAGGTGATCCCGGCACAGATCACGGTCTTCGAGGACCGCTCGTTCACGTTCGTGCTCAAGACGCCGCCCGCGGGCGACATGCTGAAGAAGGCGGCCGGCCTCGACAAGGGTGCCGCCACCGCGAAGCGCGAGATGGTTGGCCGGGTGACCCGCGACCAGGTCCGCCAGATCGCCGAGACGAAGATGGTCGATCTGAACGCCAACGACGTCGAGGCGGCGATGCGCCAGGTCGAAGGCACCGCGCGCTCGATGGGGATCGAGGTCGCCGGCTAGGTCGATCCCCGGTGGCGCGGCGCCAGGCCGCGTTACCGGCTCCGGGCGCTCGCTTACGCACGCACAAGTGCGCGCGCTCGCGTCCTCGCCGGCGCCTTGACTGGCATCCACGCGACCGGCGATCGAAGAACCGGTAAGATCCGCCGGCGGCAGGACCCCGGGCGCGGCGGCATCAGCAGGGGGAGACCGGCACGCCGGTCGTCAGGAGAACAAACCGACATGGCACAGCACGGCAAGAAGTACCTGGACGCGGCGAAGCTCGTCGACCGCGAGCGGCTGTACGGCCCCGACGAGGCAGCGGAGCTCGTCAAGCAGACCACCGTCGTCAACTTCGACGCCTCGCTCGAGGCCCACCTGCGCCTCGGCGTGGACCCTCGCCATGCCGACCAGATGGTGCGCGGCACCGTCGTGCTGCCGCACGGCACGGGCAAGGTGGTCCGTGTCGCGGTCTTCGCCCAGGGCGACAAGGCGCAGGAAGCCCTGCGCGCGGGGGCGGACGAGGTCGGCGCGGAGGACCTGGTCAAGCGGATCGAGGCCGGCTGGCTCGAGTTCGATGTCGCGCTCGCCGCGCCGGACACGATGGGCATGGTCGGCCGCCTCGGCAAGATCCTCGGTCGGCGCGGCCTGATGCCCAATCCCAAGGCGGGCACGATCACCTTCGACCTCGACCGAGCAGTTCGCGAGGTGAAGGGCGGGCGCGTGGAATTCAAGGTGGACAAGGCCGGCATCATCCACGTGCCGATCGGCAGGAGCAGCTTCGAGGCGCCCGCCATCGCCGCCAACATGGCGGCCCTGGTCGACGCGGTGAACCGGGCGCGACCGGCCGGCGCGAAGGGCCAGTACATGCGCGGTCTGACGATCGCCAGCACGATGGGCCCGGGCATTCGCGTCGACGTCCCGGCGGTTCTGGCCGCCGCCGCGTAGACTGAGCGACCCCGGGCAACCCCGGGACCACACGCGGCGACGGTCGAGAGACGCGTCGCCAGGCACAAGGACGGACAAGGCCGGAGACAGCCTGCGCCCGCGGACCGCCGCCCACGGTGGGGGACGGTCGGGGCTTGATCCGCCGGATCGGATCGGTCCGCTCCCACGGGAGCGGACCGGGGACGACGGCGAGCACGCCGAGGCAGGACCAGTGTCGCCTCCACCCGCGGGTGAGTGCGGCCCCTGCGAACCGTGGCATGCCCCAGGCGGGGCTCCGTCGCAGGGGCGTCTCGAGAGATCGAGACCTGACGCCCCCCGCCGCGCGCCGGCCGCGCGCTCGAGTGCAGGAGGCACAGATGTCGACGGACGCCAAGCGCGAGACCGTCGCCGAGCTGCGCGATGAGATCGCGCGAGCGCGGACGATGATCGTCACGGAGTACCGCGGTCTCGGTGTCAGGGATCTGGCGGAGGTCCGGCGCTCCCTGCGCAAGCAGGACGTCTCCTACCGCGTGGTCAAGAACCGGCTGATGAAGATCGCGGCCCGGGACTCCGTCGAGGAGGCGCTCGGCCCGCTCCTCGTCGGTCCGACGGCGATCGCATTCGGGACCGACGAGGCCCGTACGGCCAAGGCCGTGATCGACGCCACGCGCCCCTATCGCATCGTGCGGATCACCGGCGGCGTGCTCGGCGATCGCGCGATCGACGCGGCCGGTGTCGCCCGGTTGGCGACGCTGCCTTCGCGCGACGTCCTGCTGGCCACGTTGGCCGGCGCCATGCAATCGCCGGCGGTGACCCTGGCGGGCCTGCTCGCCGCCAACATCCGCAACCTCGGCTACGCGCTCAGCCAGGTGCGAGACCAGAAGGCCGCCGCAACCGCCGCCTGACGCCGCCCGCCGAATCCAGATTCGTCCCGCCGGCCTGCGCCGGCACCAGGTCAAGGAGATCCACCCGATGGCTGTCACCACCCAGGACCAAGTGCTCGAAGCGATCGACAAGATGACGGTGCTGGAGCTGTCCGAATTCATCAAGCGGTTCGAGGAGCGCTACGGCGTCAGCGCCGCCGCCCCGGTGGCGGTTGCCGCCGCTCCGGGCGCGGGGGCGGCCGGCGACGGCGCCGCACCGGCCACGGTCGAGGAGCAGACCGAGTTCACCGCCACGCTCACGGAGATCGGGCCGAACAAGATCCCGGTCATCAAGGTCGTTCGCGAGCTGACCGGCCTCGGCCTCAAGGAGGCCAAGGACCTCGTCGACGCGACGCCCAAGGCGGTCAAGGAGGGGGTCGCCCGCGACGAGGCCGAGAAGATCAAGACCGCCCTCGAAGAGCAGGGAGCAAAGGTCGAGGTCAAGTAAACGTCGGGCCGATGGGGTCGCGGAGCTCCGCCTCGGGCCTCCGTGAGCGAGCGGCGCGAACCCGCCCCCCGAAAGCGGAGGCAGCAGTCCTCAAGGCCATCCGGCCCAGGATGCAACGGTCGAGATCCGGATTCGGTCAGCCCTCTGGTAACCTGACCGGACACGAGAATCGGTTTCAGCGGGGCGGCGGTTTCGGCTGCCGCCCCGTTTGACATGCGCGAGGATCGCGGTATCCTACTCCTTCTGTGAGCGCGGGCCCCCCTTCCCCTTCCTCCTCCGCCAAGGAGCGGTCTTTCATGCTGTCTGCTGTGCCGTCGAGCCCGGCGACCGTCGCGGCGCGCAAGCGCTACGCGCGGATCCCCGAGGTCCTCCCGATCCCCAACCTGATTGAGCTCCAGCTGGATTCGTTCCAGTGGTTCGTCGAGAAGGGCCTCCGGGAGCTGTTCGACGAGATCAGCCCGATCAAGGACTTCACCGCCAAGGTGATGGAGCTCCAGTTCCTGGACTACGAGTTCGGGGCGCCGAAGTACTCCGAGGAGGAGTGTCGCACCAAGGACCTGACCTTCAGCAAACCGCTCTACGTGAACGTCGAGCTGCTGATCAAGGAGACGGGCGAGATCCAGCGCCAGCGCGTCTACATGGGCGACTACCCGTGGATGACGGACCAGGGCACGTTCGTCATCAACGGCGCGGAGCGCGTCGTGGTCAGCCAGCTCGTCCGGTCGCCCGGCGTCTACTACAGCGAGGTCGAGGACCCGAGCTCGGGCCGCATGCTCTTCTCGGCCAAGGTCATTCCCAACCGGGGCGCCTGGCTCGAGTTCGAGACGAACAACAAGGATCAGCTCTGGGTCAAGGTCGACCGCAAGCGCAAGATCGCGGCGACCACGTTGCTGCGGGCGGTCGGCTACGAGCAGAACGACGAGATCAGCGCGCTGTTCTCGACGATCGACACGGACCCGGAGCACCCGTACATCGCGGGCACGCTCGACAAGGACCTGACCAAGACCCAGCAGGAGGCGCTGATCGAGGTCTACAAGAAGCTGCGCCCGGGCGATCCGCCCACGGGCGACAACGCGCGCCAGCTGGTCGAGAGCCTGTTCTTCAACTTCCGGCGCTACGACCTCGGTCGGGTCGGTCGCTACAAGTTCAACAAGAAGCTCGACCCGGTCGCCGGCCGGCTCGGCATCGAGCTACCGCGCGAGCAGCGGACGATCACCCGCGAGGACATCGCGGCGATCGTCGGGCAGCTCGTCGAGCTCAACCGGGGCCTCGGCCTCAAGGACGACATCGACCACCTCGGCAACCGGCGGATCCGCGCCAACGGCGAGCTGATCCAGAACGCCTTCCGGATCGGCCTGCTCCGGATGGAGCGGGTCGTCCGCGAGCGGATGACGATCCAGGAGATCGACAAGGCCACCCCCAACGCGCTCATCAACATCCGGCCCGTCGTGGCCGCGATGAAGGAGTTCTTCGGCGGCAGCCAGCTCTCGCAGTTCATGGACCAGACCAACCCGCTGGCCGAGCTGACCTCGAAGCGCCGCCTGTCGGCGCTCGGGCCCGGTGGCCTGTCGCGCGAGCGCGCCGGCTTCGACGTCCGCGACGTCCACCACAGCCACTATGGCCGGATCTGCCCGATCGAGACGCCGGAGGGCCCGAACATCGGGCTGATCGGCTCGCTGGCAACGTACGGCCGGATCAACAGCTACGGCTTCATCGAGACGCCCTACCGCAAGGTCAAGCGGACGGTCGGCTGGGACGACGCGAACCTGCTCGAGTACGAGACCGGCTCGGACCTCGTGGGCAAGGGCGGCACGGTCGTCCTGGCGCGCGGCGAGCGGTTCACCGAGGGCGCCGCGGCGGAGCTCAAGCGCCAGAAGGCCAACGCGTTCCCGATCCGGCCGATCGTGACCGACGAGATCGAGTACCTGCCGGCCGACGAGGAGGAGGAGCACGTCGTCGCCCAGGCCAACGCGCGCCTCGACGAGACGCGCCACTTCGTCGAGGAGCGCATCCCGTCGCGCTACCGCGACACGTTCCCCGAGGCGCGGCCGGACCAGATCGAGTACATGGACGTGTCGCCCAAGCAGGTCGTCTCGGTCGCCACTGCGCTCATCCCGTTCCTCGAGCACGACGACGCCAACCGCGCCCTCATGGGCTCGAACATGCAGCGTCAGGCCGTGCCGCTCCTCGAGCCGGAGTCGCCGATCGTCGGCACCGGGATGGAGGAGCGGGCCGCCCGGGACTCGGGGCAGGTGCTGATGGCCAGGCGGGCCGGCGTCGTGACCAGCGTGACCGCCGAGCGGATCCAGATCGAGGCTGACAGCGGCGAGCTGGACGAGTACAAGCTCCACAAGTTCGTTCGCAGCAACCAGGGCACGTGCATCAACCAGCGCCCCATCGTCGACGTGGGTGCGCGCGTGGCGGAGGGCCGCGCCATCGCCGACAGCTCGTCGACGGACATGGGCGAGCTGGCGCTCGGCCGCAACGTGCTCGTCGCGTACATGAGCTGGGAGGGCGGCAACTACGAGGATGCCATCGTCATCAGCGATCGCCTCGTCCGCGACGACCTGTTCACCAGCATCCACATCGAGAAGCACGAGATCGAGTCGCGCGACACGAAGCTCGGCCCCGAGGAGATCACGCGCGACATCCCGAACGTCGGCGAGGAGTCGCTCAAGGACCTCGACGAGGAGGGGATCGTCTACATCGGCGCCGAGACCCGTCCGGGCGACATCCTGGTCGGCAAGATCACGCCCAAGGGCGAGACCGAGCTGACCGCCGAGGAGCGCCTCCTGCGCGCGATCTTCGGCGAGAAGGCGCGCGAGGTGAAGGACAGCTCGCTGCGCCTGCCGCACGGCGAGCGGGGCAAGGTGGTCGAGGTCCGCGAGTTCCGCCGCGAGCTCAACGACGATCTCCAGCCCGGCGTCAACCGCCTCGTCCGCGTGTCGGTCGCCCAGAAGCGCAAGATCAGCGTCGGCGACAAGATGGCCGGCCGCCACGGCAACAAGGGCGTGATCGCCAAGGTCCTGCCCTCGGAGGACATGCCGTTCCTGCCGGACGGCACGCCGATCGACATCATCCTCAACCCGATCGGTGTCCCGTCCCGGATGAACCTCGGCCAGATCCTCGAGACGCACCTCGGCTGGGCGCTCCATGCCAAGGGCGAGAAGGCTGCCACGGCGGTCTTCGACGGAGCGACGGAGCAGCAGATCCAGAAGGAGCTCAAGGAGGCCGGCCTGCCGGTCGAGGGCAAGATCGAGCTCCGCGACGGCCGGACCGGCGAGGCGTTCGACCGGCCGATCACCGTCGGCTACATCTACATGCTCAAGCTCCACCACCTGGTCGAGGACAAGATCCACGCCCGATCGACCGGTCCGTACAGCCTGATCACGCAGCAGCCGCTGGGTGGCAAGGCGCAGTTCGGCGGCCAGCGCTTCGGCGAGATGGAGGTCTGGGCGCTCGAGGCGTACGGGGCCGCGAACATCCTGCAGGAGCTGCTGACGGTCAAGTCGGACGACGTCCTGGGGCGCGTCCAGACCTACGAGGCGATCGTCAAGGGCGAGGAGATCCAGCCGCCGCGGGTCCCCGAGTCGTTCAAGGTCCTGATCAAGGAGCTTCGCAGCCTCGGCCTCAACGCCGAGATCCTCGATCACAACGACGAGGAGATCCCACTCGCCGAGGACGACGCGTCCGGCTATCTCCTGCCCGATCTCGGTGGGATCAACCTCGCCGGGTTTGAGGACTGATCGCACGCAGGATTCATACCCGCCTCACCGCCGAGAATCGGGCCGTCGCTCGGCCGGGAGGCCTCGCACC
>JACDAV010000219.1 GCA_013695255.1 Chloroflexota bacterium | reverse complement strand
GCCGTGAGTCGGGGCAGCGTCTCCTGGGCCCGCCCGAGCCGCAGGCGGTCGTGTGCCAGCCGACCCGCCAGCGCGCGGGTCGCGCGGTCGAAGAGCAATCCGCTCTGCTCCCGCAGGCTTGCGAGGCGGGCCGACGGACTCGCCTGCTCCAGGGCCCGGCGCTCCACCGCGAGCTCGCGTGCCGCGCCGGCGAGACGGCGGGCGCCGGCCTCATGGAGCCGGTCCGCCGCCCGGCGCAGCGCGGCGGCGAACTCCGCTCGATCGGGCACGACGATCTCGGCGGCCGCGGAGGGGGTTGGTGCCCGCATGTCGGCCGCGAAGTCGGCGAGCGTGACGTCGACCTCGTGACCCACCCCGCAGACCACGGGCAGGGAGTGGGCCACCACGGCGCGGACCACCCGCTCGTCGTTGAACGCCCACAGGTCCTCGAGCGATCCGCCGCCCCGGGCCAGGATCGTGACCGCCGGCGCGTCGTCAGGGCGGCCGGCGACGCGGCACTGCTCCACGTACCGCTCGAGCCGCCGGAGCGCGCCGACGATGCTGGCCGGCGCCGCCTCGCCCTGCACCTGGCAGGCGACGAGCACGACGCGGGCGAGCGGCCAGCGCCGCGACAGGACGTGGCAGATGTCGCGCCAGACTGCGCCGGTGGGGCTGGTCACGACGGCGATCGTGCGTGGCCGGACGGGCAGCGGGCGCTTCCGGCCGGCGTCGAACAGGCCCTCCTTCGCCAGCCGCGCCTTGAGCGCCTCGAACCGCAGGGCGAGGTCGCCGAATCCGGCCGGCTGGATCGACTCGACGTACAGCTGGAGCGCGCCCTGCTGCTCGAACAGGTCAACGCGGCCGTGGGCGACGATGCGGAGCCCCGCCTGCGGCTCGAAGGCGCTGCGCAGCCGATCGTCGCGAAACCAGACGCACTGGAGCTGGTTGCGTTCGTCCTTCAGCGCGAAGTAGGCGTGTCCGGCACTCGAGACGGTCACCCGGCCGACCTCGCCCTCGACCCACAGGTCCGCGAGGCGCGGCTCGGCGCGGACCGCGCCGCGGATCGCCCGCGTCACCTCGCTCACGCGGAGGATCCGCACGCCGAAGGTGCCGGGCGCCGTAGGTACCCCGGCCGGGGAGGCGGCGTTCGAGGGGGCGGAGCTCGATGGCACGGCGTCCCACGACGGCAGCGCCCAGTCGGGCGGTTCGGAGCGGCTCACCCGAAGCCCTGCTGGACGAACCGCCACCGATCGTCGCCATCGAGCAGGCTCCGGAGGTGGTTGATCTCGCCCGCGTGGTAGGCGTCGTGGGTGATCATCGCGGCCACGATCCAGCGGGTCGGGCGGTGCTCGCCCCAGTTCGTGTTCCGTGGGCGGTCCAGCTCGGCGTCGTCGGCCAGCGCAGCGACGTGCCCGACGAGCGTCTCGTGCGCCTGCTCGAGCCACGGGACGACGTCGCCGGGGGATGCGGCGCCTTCGCCCCACGGCTCGACGGCCGGGGTGCCGAACTGCAGGGACCCCGCGCCGAAGGCATAGTCGGCATACATCACCTTGCAGGCGCCGACATGGACCGCGATGGCCTCGATCGAGCGGGAGGCACGCGGCGGGAGTGCGCGCCATGACGTCTCGGGCACCGTGGCGAGGTTCGTGAGCAGCGCCTGGCTCTCGTTCGACTCCTCGATCCCACGCCCGCGGAAGGCCTCCTCGAGGAGATGAAGCAGCGTCTCGATCCCGCCGCGATCGGCCATCTCGTACCTCAGACCCGGGTCTGGTACTCCCCCGTGCGCGTATCGACGCGGATGGTGTCGCCCTCGCCGACAAAGATCGGGACCTGGACGACGAGCCCGCTCTCCGTGGTGGCCGGCTTGCGCGCGCCAGACTGCGTGTCGCCGGCGAAGCCCGGCTCCGTGGCCACGATCCGGAGATCGACCGTGAGGGGCAGCTCCACGCCGATCGTCGCGCCCTGGTACGAGGTCCGATCGAGGATCATGCCGTCCTTCATGTACTGCGCCGCGTCCCCGAGCTGGCCGGACGTCAGGCTGAACTGCTCGTACGAGTCGTTGTCCATGAAGTGGAAGTCGTCGCCATCGCGATACATGAATTGGACCGGCCGGCGCTCCATCGACGCGCGCGGCCACTTCGTCCCGGCCTGGAACGAGCGCTCGACCGTCTGGCCCCGCTTGATGTTGCGGAGCGTGATCCGCACCTGGGCCGAGCCGCGGCCCATCT
>JACDAV010000213.1 GCA_013695255.1 Chloroflexota bacterium | reverse complement strand
GAGGTACACGAGCCTGGCGGCCGGCACGCACGTGTTCCGGGTCGTCCGGGCCATCGCGCGCCGGCAACGTCGATGCGACGCCCGCCAAGCATCCCTGGACGGTCCGTCGGTCGGCGACGTGCGCCGGTCAGTCCACGGGGCGCAGCCGACGGCGGAGCGTAGCCGGGCCGAGCGCGCTCACAGCTTCTGAGCGGGCCCACCGCTAGAATTGCCGACATGGCCCATCGTGTGACGCTGATCCCCGGCGACGGCATCGGTCCGGAGCTGGCGGAGGCGACCCGCCGCGTCCTCGACGCATCGGGGGTCGGCTTCGAGTGGGAGGTCGTCGACGCCGGCGAGGCGGTGATGGAGCGCTACGGCACGCCGCTCCCGGACCACGTCCTCGAATCGATCCGGCGCAACAAGATCGCGATCAAGGGACCCATCACCACGCCTGTCGGGGAGGGCTTCCGGAGTGTCAACGTCACACTGCGCCAGACGCTCGACCTGTACGCCAACCTCCGCCCGGCACGCTCCATCAAGGGCCTCGAGTCCCGCTACGAGGACGTCGACCTCGTGATCGTCCGGGAGAACACGGAGGACCTCTACGCCGGCATCGAGCACCGGGTCGGCCGCGATGCCGCCGAGAGCATCAAGATCATCACCCGCGAGGCGTCGGAGCGGATCGCGCGCTTCGCCTTCGACTACGCGGTGGCGAACGGCCGGCGAAAGGTCACCGCCGTCCACAAGGCCAACATCATGAAGCTGTCCGACGGTCTGTTCCTCGAGAGCTGCCGAACCGTGGCGGCGGAGTACGAAGGTCGGGTGGAGTTCGAGGACCGGATCGTCGACAACATGTGCATGCAGCTCGTCCAGAAGCCCGAGCTCTACGACGTCCTGGTCCTGCCGAACCTCTATGGCGACATCGTCAGCGATCTCGCAGCGGGCCTGGTCGGCGGGCTGGGTGTCGCGCCCGGCGCCAACATCGGCGCGGACGAGGCGGTGTTCGAGCCCGTTCACGGCTCGGCGCCCAAGTACGCGGGCCAGAACAAGGCCAACCCGACGGCGATGATCCTGTCCGGCGCGCTGATGCTCCGCCATCTCGGCGAGCCGGTGGCGGCGCAGCGGGTCGAGGATGCCGTCCGTGACGTGATCGCCGAGGGTCGCACGATCACCTACGACCTGGGTGGCACGGCCGGGACGCGCGAGTTCGGCGAGGCCGTCGCGGAGCGCCTTGCCGTCGTTCCCGCCGCCAGCGCATAGCCAGGTCGAACATGGCAGTGACGGAGGTGCCGGCCAAGCCGGTCGGTACGGCGAGGCAGGGGCTCGGCCAGACCTCCCGGCGCGACGCCTGGTGGGTGGCGCCGGGCGTCCAGGCGACGGTCTTCACGATCTGCGCGACCTATCTGTTCGTCAGCGGCATCCTGTGGACCCCGATCTTCGGGACCGCCTACGAGGTCGACGGCTACCTGTCGCCCCTCTTCTCGCCGCTGATCACGCCCGACTGGCTGCCGAGCTGGATCAGCCCGGGCCTCCTGATCCTGTGGATCCCGCTCGGCTTCCGGGCGACCTGCTTCTACTACCGCAAGGCCTACTACCGGTTCTACTTCGCCGATCCGCCCGGTTGCGCGGTCGGCGAGCCGAAGGTCCATCGCTGGTACCGGATGGAGACGGCCCTCCCGTTCATCCTGCAGAACGTGCATCGGTACTTCCTGTATCTCGCGTTCATACCGCTGTTCTTCCTGTGGGTCGACGCCGCGATCGGCCTGCGGGACCACGAGGGCCACCTGCGGTTCGGGCTCGGCGGAGCGCTGCTGTTCGTCAATGCCGCCCTCCTGACTGGCTACTCGTTGTCCTGTCACTCGCTGCGCCACCTCCTCGGTGGCCGGCTGGACTGCTTCTCGTGCACGGCCCGGGCGCGGGCGCGCCATACGGCCTGGCGGGCGGCCACCTGGTTCAACGTCAAGCACATGGAGTGGGCCTGGGCCAGCCTCATCTCCGTCACCGCGACGGACCTGTACATCCGGTTGCTCGCGCTCGGCGTCATCGGCGATCCGGCGATTCGCCTGTGAAGGAAACGATCGAGCGGCATCCGCACGACGTTCTCGTCGTCGGGGCCGGCGGCGCCGGGCTGCGCGCGGCGATCGAGGCGGCCGATCAGGGAGCGTCGGTCGGGCTCGTCTGCAAGTCGCTCCTCGGAAAGGCGCACACGGTGATGGCCGAGGGCGGTGTCGCGGCCGCCCTCGCCCACGTCGCCCCGGCCGACTCATGGCAGGTCCACTTCCGCGACACGATGGTCGGCGGCAAGCTCCTGAACAACCCACGGATGGCCGAGCTCCATGCCCAGGAGGCGCCGGATCGGGTTCGTGAGCTCGAGCGCTGGGGCGCCGTATTCGACCGGACGGCCGATGGCCGGATCCTCCAGCGTCCGTTCGGCGGTCACTCGCACCCGCGCCTGGCGCACGTGGGCGACCGGACCGGCCTCGAGATGATCCGGACGCTCCAGGACCGGGCCGTCGGGGCGGGCATCGCGGTGTACATGGAGTGCACGATCAGCCACCTGCTGACGCAGCCCGATCGGGTCACCGGCGCGTTCGGGTACTGGCGGGCTACCGGCCGCCCCGTGGTCTTTCCGGCGAAGACCATCGTCCTCGCGACGGGCGGCGTCGGCCGGGCGTACCAGGTCAGCTCGAACTCGTGGGAGTACTCGGGCGACGGGCACGCGCTGGCCTGTCTCGCCGGGGCCGAGCTGCTCGACATGGAGTTCGTCCAGTTCCACCCCACCGGCATGGTCTGGCCGCCCGGCGTCAAGGGCCTCCTCGTCACCGAAGCCGTGCGCGGCGAGGGCGGGATCCTCCGCAACAAGGACGGTGAGCGGTTCATGTGGAAGTACTTGCCGGAGGACCGGCGCCACGAGTACGCGGCGACCGACGAGGAAGCCACGACCTGGGTCGAGGCCCAGAGCGCTGCCCGCTCGACGGACGCTCGACGGCCGCCCGAGCTGTCGACCCGCGACAACGTCTCGCGCGCGATCTACACCGAGGTCCGCGAGGGGCGCGGCACCGAGCACGGCGGCGTCTTTCTCGACATCAGCTACCTGCCGGCCGAACACGTCCGGCGCAAGCTGCCCTCGATGTATGAGCAGTTCAAGGAGCTCGCCGACGTCGACATCACGACCGGTCCGATGGAGGTCGGTCCGACCACCCACTACATCATGGGCGGGATCCGGGTCGACGCTGACACCGGCGCGACGACCCGACAGGGCCTGTTTGCCGCCGGCGAGGTCGCCGGCGGTATGCACGGGGCCAACCGGCTGGGCGGGAACTCACTTTCCGACCTGCTCGTGTTCGGCCAGCGGACCGGCGCCGGCGCGGCGGCGGCTGCAGCGGCCGCGCCCGAGCTCCGGCACATCGACCCGATCCAGGTCCGCGAAGCGGAACGGGACCTGTCCGCCCCGTTCGACCGGCCGGGCCGGGCGGATCCGCATCGCCTCCACGAGGAGCTCCAGTCGACGATGCAGTCGCAGGTCGGGATCTTCCGGACCGAGGCAGATCTCGAGGAGGCGATCCGCCGGATCGGCGACCTGCGCTCCCGGTGGCCGGATATCGGCATCTCCGGCGGACGTCCCTACAACCCCGGCTGGGACCTGGTTTTCGAGGTGCGGAACATGCTCATCGTGTCCGAGGCGATCGCGCGCAGCGCGCTGCAGCGCCGTGAGAGCCGAGGCGCCCACAGCCGCCTTGACTACACGGAACCGGATCCGGCCTGGGCGAGGCTCAACAGCGTCGTCCGCCTTGCGGACGATGGGCTCGAGGTGACGACGGCGTCGGTGCCGGAGCTGCCGGACGAGCTGCGCCCGCTGATTGAAACGGAGTAGGTCGATGCCCGAAGCCCAGCTGAGAGTCTTCCGCGGATCGCCCGGCTCGAGCGGGAGGCTGGTCGACTACGACGTCCCGGTAGAGGAGGGGATGGTCGTCCTCGACGCCCTCCACTGGGTCCAGGCCCACTTGGCGCCGGACCTCGCCGTCCGCTGGAACTGCAAGGCCGCCAAGTGCGGATCGTGTGGTGCGGAGGTCAACGGCCGCCCCAGGCTGACCTGCAAGACTCGCCTCTCCGACTTCGCCGAAGGCGAGCCGATCACCGTCGAGCCGATGCGCGCCTTCCCGCTCGTCAAGGACCTGGTCGTCGACGTGTCGTGGAACTACGAGGTGAATCGCCGGATCCCGCCGTTCCAGCCGCCGCCCGACCGGCCCCAGGAGACGTGGCGCTGGCAGCAGGAGGACATCGAGCGGGTCCAGGAGTTCCGCAAGTGCATCGAGTGCTTCCTGTGCCAGGACGTCTGTCATGTCCTGCGCAACCACGAGACGGAGCGGCCGTTCATGGGGCCGCGCTTCCTGGTCCGGGCGGCCGGCCTCGAGATGCACCCGATGGACACCGCCGACCGGACATCGCATCTCAAGGATGAGGGCGGGATCGGCTTCTGCAACATCACGAAGTGCTGCACCGAAGTCTGCCCTGAGCACATCAAGATCACCGACAACGCGATCATCCCCCTCAAGGAGCGTGTCGCGGACCGCTACTACGACCCGATCCAGATCGCATGGCGCAAGCTGCGCGGACGCGGCTCCGAGACGGGGCCCGCGGCCGACGACGGGAACGCCCCCTGAAGGAGGAGCCGCCGCTCTGGGAGGGGATCGAGGGGCTCGACCCGGCGCCGTCGCCGGTGTCCGCGGTCCCGGTCACCGGTGGACGCGCGTTCATCGTCCGCACCGACGGCGCCGCGCGGGGCAACCCGGGCCCGGCCTCGCTGGGTGCCGTGCTCGTTGACGCGGCGCGACCTGACGCGCGCGAGCCGTTCGCGTCGCCGGACGCGACCATCTCGGAGTACCTCGGCCGGCAGACCAACAACGTCGCCGAGTACACCGGCGTCGTGCGTGCGGTGGACCTCGCGCGGCGGCTGGGTGCGTCCGAGGTGCACCTGCTGCTCGACTCAAAGCTGATCGTCGAGCAGCTCGCCGGCCGGTGGCGGGTCAAGGACGCGAAGCTTGCGCCGCTCCATGCCGACGCGAGGGCGTTGCTGGCCGGCTTCAGGCGCTGGACCGCGCGGCACGTCCCGCGCGCCCAGAACGGGGCGGCGGACGCGCTCGCGAACCTGGCGATCGACCGCGTGGCGGCCGGTGGCCCCACCCTGGTTGAGTGGATCGCGAAACCGTGACCGGACTGGGCTCAGCTTCGGGCTGATGGCCGCGGGCGCGTGCACGGATCAACTGGCCGGCAGATCGAGACGGCCGTCACGGAGACCCTCCGGCGCCATCCTCGCGGGTCCAGTCGCTCGCACCGCGGCTCCAATCGGGCTGCCCTCCACGGCCGGATGGTGAACGGTCGTTCGATTTGCGGTTTACGCGGCGGGCTTCGGACGGTAGAATCGGGCGGTCAGCGAGGTGGCCGGATGGCCGCGCGTCGGCTTCGGCCGGCGTGAGGAAAGTCCGAGCTCCCCAGCGCAGGGTGGCGGGTAACGCCCGCCCGCCGCGAGGCGAGGACCAGTGCCACAGTGACGATGCCGCCGGTTCGCCGGCGGAGTGAAACGCGGCAAACTCCA
>JACDAV010000178.1 GCA_013695255.1 Chloroflexota bacterium | reverse complement strand
CATCGCCTGCTCGGTGATCGCGTCGATCACCCGCCGGTCCCCGTGGCCGATGTTGACCGACATCAGCTGGCTGTTGAAGTCGAGGATCCGTCGACCCTCCGGCGTGTAGAGGTAGACCCCCTCGGCGCGGTCGATCGCGATCGGGTCCACCTGGCCCTGGACGGACCACGAGAAGAAGGTGTGCTCCCGATTGAGCGCGACGATCTCCTCGCTCGTCATCGCCCGGGGAGCCGTGCTGACCATCACCCACCTCTGCTTGCGCTCACCCATCGGGGTCACGCCCCGCGGCACGGCCACCGCCGTCCTCGCGCTCTGGAGCCGCCATTACAGCACAACGGTCATCCGGCGCGCCGACGTCGGGCCGCGAACCCGACCCGAGCGTGGCGGGACGCGGCCGGGGGACCCGGCCGCGTCCCGCTGGGCGGCGAAGGAAACGTCAGCTCTGCTTGGCTTCCATGTCCTGCTGGCGCGCCTTGTCCTCGACCTCGCGTGCCTGGTCCTCGACCTGGCTCAGGGCGTCGGTGGCCGCCGTCTCGGCCTTGTCGATGACCTGGTCGCGGGCCTGGCCGAGCACCTTCCGCTCGGCGCGCGTCGCCGGCAGCGCCATCCCGACGGCCGTGCCCACGGCGACCGCGATCGCGCCGATGGCAAGTGGGTTGTCCTTGAAGGCGCGGCCGGCGGTGTCGCCGACCTGGCGGGCGACGCTCTGGACCTGCTGCGCGCCCTGGCCGGCCGTCTGGCCGACCTGGCTGGCCACCTGACCCGCCGTCTGCTGGACGTTGCCCACGACTTCGCCGGCCGTCTGGCCGACGGTGCTGGCCACCTGGCCGGCCGTCTGCTGGACGTTGCCCACGACGTCGCCGGCGGTCTGGCCGACGGTGCTGGCCACGTTGCCGGCGGTCTGGCCAACCGTGCTGGCGACGTTGCCGGCAGTCTGGCCCACGGAGCCAGCCACGCTACCGGCGGTGCTGCCCACCTGACCGAGCTTCTCGCCGACCTGCTGGCCGACGCCGGGGCCCGAGCCCATGCTGCCCGTGTCCCAACCGCCGTACTGGCCGCCGCCGTACTGGCCTGGCTGGCCGTACTGGCCGCCGCCGTAGTAGCCGGGCTGGCCGTACTGGCCGCCCGCATTCTGCGCTCCCGAGTAGCCCATGCCCGAGCGTCGGCTGCCCTGCTCCGAGCGTGCTGCCTTCGCCAGCAGGCCCAGCCCGATGCCGGCCATCGCGGCCGGGATGGGGTTCTTCTTGATCGTGTCGATCAACCCGGTGCCGGCCTCCTGCGCCGTCTGACCGGCGTTGCTGACCATCTCTCCGGCGCTGTTCGCCATCTGTTCCACCTTTCCTACCGTCGCCTCACGAACGGTTTCCTTCGCTCCGGCCATGATGTTCTTCGGGTCGAGGCGGTCGCCGATCTCCTCCACGGTCGAGGTCATCTCGACCCGCGTCTCCTCGATCTCGACCACGAGCTGGTCGACCTCGGGATCGCCCGTCGGGTCGTCGCCGGCCGTGAGCTCGTCGTCGGCGGGGCGGCCGTCCCAGCCGGTCACTTGACCTGCTCCTTCGCCCATTCGGCGTCCTCCTTCAGCGTCTCGATCGTCTTGGTGGGCGCCAGGTCCGTCTTCTGGAGCTCGTCCCGGCCGCGCATGATCAGCACCGCGGCGATCGCGCCGACGATGATCGCGACGAGCAGGAAGGCCAGCCACGGCGTGATGCCGAGCTGGATCAGCAGCAGGCCGACGGCGATCAGGGCCATGAGCAGGGCCGCGTAGGCGAGGGCGCCGCCGGCCCCGATCATCGCGGCATCACGACCGACGGTCGTGACGCGAGTCGTGATCTCCGTCTTGGCGAGCTGGATCTCCTTGCTGACGAGCGTGCCTAGCTGGCGCGAAAGGTCGCCGAACAGCTGCCCCAGCGATCGATCGTCCTGCTGGTCGTCCATTCCTCAGCCCCGTCGTTTGGCGCTGGAACCGGCGCGAGTCTTCTTCGAGGGGGCGTCCTCGGCCTCCTGGGCCATCGCGTCGGTGGTGTCGAGCTCGTCGCCGATGTCGGACCCGGACCCGGCGCCGAAGTCGGACGCCAGCCCGGTCCCGAAGTCGTCAACGGCCGCGCCGCCGGTGCTGCCCGTGTCGCCGAAGCTCGAGCCCCGGTCGTAGCTGCTGTCGCCCAGCGTGTCGGTCCCCGCCACGCCCAGGCTGCCGGAAGCGCCGAGCGCTGCCCCCGTGCCGAAGCCGGCGTCGGCGTAGCCGCCGGTGCCGCCGTAGCCCGTGGTATCCGCGTACCCGCCGGTCGCCGCGCCGTAGCCGGCGACGCCGTAGCCGGTGCCGGACGACCCGGTGTACCCCCCGGTCTCGTAGGCGCCGTAGGCGCCGATGCCCTGGCCACCCTGGCCGCTCTCGCTCGAGCCGCTCTTGAGGAACCGCCCGACGAGGAGCCCCAGCGCAAGACCGCCGCCGACCACGATGGCCGGCTGCTGGCGTGCCCAGCGCTGCGCGTTGTCGACGACCTCGCGCGCATCATGGTCGCGCAGGTAGGAGGATGCGCCCTCCACCCGCTCGGCAGCGGTGTCGACGAAGCCGGCGAGGTCCGGCTGCTGCTCACGCAGACCCTGGCCGGCCTCGCGGATCGCCTGGGCGACCTGGCCCAGCGTGTCGCCCGCCTTGGTCATGGTCGTGGACGCCTGCGCCTCGGCCGTTCGGGTCGCCTGGTCCTTGAGACCGCTCGCTGCCTCCTGGAGCCGATCTCCCTGCGGGG
>JACDAV010000156.1 GCA_013695255.1 Chloroflexota bacterium | reverse complement strand
CTGGAGGCGGCTGCCCAGCTGCTACTCGATGAGATCGAGGCGCTCGGGGGAACGCTGCGCGCCATCGAGGCAGGCTTCCAGCAGCGCCAGATCCAGGAGTCGGCATTCCGCGTCCAGCGCGAGGTGGAGCGGGGCGACCGGGTCGTCATCGGGGTCAACCGGTATCACGACGAGGCGCCCGCCGGGCCGCCGAAGCTGCACCGGATCGATCCGGGCGATGAACGTCGGCAGGTCGAGTCGGTCCGCCGCGTCCGGGCCGAGCGGGACGCGGGCGCATGGCGCGCGGCCATCGGTCGCCTGGACGACGCAGCGCGTGCGGGCGAGAACCTGCTGCCGCCGATCATCGAGGCCGTCGACGCGTATGCCACGGTTGGAGAGATCAGCGACCGGCTGCGCGCCGCCTGGGGCGAGCACCGCGAGCTGATCACGGTCTGAGCGAGAATGGGCAGGATGACCGGGAGCCAGCCGCCGGGTCGGATCCACCACGTGGCGATCGTCGTCCGCTCGATCGAGGACGCCCTGCCCTTCCATCGCGATCGGCTCGGGCTGGCCGTGGAGCGCATCGCCGACATCCCGGCGGACCGGGTCCGGATCGCCTTCCTGGGGGTGGGTGAGTCGAGGATCGAGCTCGTCGAGCCGACCGACGGTGGCACGGGTGTCGCGCGGTTCCTCGAGGCCCGCGGGGAGGGGATCCACCACGTCTGCTACGAGGTCGAGAATCTGGCGAGGGCGCTGGGCGATCTTCAGCGCGAAGGCGTGGAGCTCATCGACACCGCGCCCCGCGCCGGGGCCGAGGGACCCGTCGCGTTCGTGCATCCGCGCGCCGGCCATGGTGTGCTCGTGGAGCTGATCGAGGCGCCGGGTGGACCGGCGTGGAAGGCGCTCGGCCTCGGATGAGCCGCGGGCAGTCCATCGCCATCCTGGCCATCTGCGTCGCGCTGGTGCTCGGGCCGGCCGTGGCCCTGGCCGGAGGCACCGTGCTCGGCAGCTGGAAGCCGGCTGGACCGCAGGCTGCGCCGCCCGCCACCACGCCGGAGCCGGAGCTCCCGGGCTCCGAGGCGACCGGCTACGGCGAGTTCCTCGACGACGTGCGAGCAGGCCACGTGCTCGACGTCTTCCAGTCGGGGCTCGACCTGTCGGTCTCGACACAGGACGGCGGTTACCAGGTGCGGGTGCCGGACCCGTCAGTCGACGTGATCGCCGACATCGAGAGCGCCGCGCTCGAGTCGGGTATTCCGCCGCCCGCCTATTTCAACGAGTCCGAGCCGCCCATGGAGCCGCAGCCGTTGACCTACGAGGAGATGCTCGAGCAGGTGCGCACGGGCCGAGTCAGGGACGTCTTCCACCAGGGCGATCGTCTCCAGGTCAGCACGAACACTCGCGTCTTCGAGGTCGAGGTGCCACGGAAGAAGGAGGTCCTGGCCGACATCGAAGCGGCCGCCGCCAGCGGGGGCGTGCCAGCGCCCCCATACACCAAGGTGCCCGACTGAGGGACCCGGTCAGAAGGACCAGGCGAACAGGACCGCCGGGGCACGTTCCGCGTCGCGCGCGAAGGCGATCAGGTCGCCGACCAGCTTTCGGATCCACGGCTTCTCCTCGGCCGGCAGCTCTCCGAGCTCCTCGTCGAGCAGATCGATCCATCGACCGGCGACCGCATCGAGCGATTGATCGGGGATCGACGCCACTGCCGCGAGCCAAGCCGGATCCACGCGCTCGACCGTCCGCTCGCCGACGTCGCCGGGCCCCTCGAGCTCGCGCCGTGCGTCGAGGAAGCTGCCTGGCTCGTCCTGTCCGGTCACCGTCCGAGCCGCCTCCCCGAAGAGGTCGAGCCAGTCCGGGTCGAGCCCGCCACCGAGGGCCAGATGGGCATCGAAGCGCGACCGGTCGTCGAAGCCGGCCCAGTCGTCGACGGCGATGGCCAGCAGGATCTGCCGGCTGTCGCCGGCGACCAGATCCATCAATGCGGTCATGACGCTCCGCCTCAGCCGGCGTACCCGGCGTCCCGCAGGAGCGTCGGCAGCTCCGTCGGCGAGCCCGCCACCCGGAAGCCGGCCGCCTCGAGCGCGTCCACCTTCGACTGTGCGGTCCCGGACGCACCGGAGATGATCGCGCCGGCATGGCCCATCCGCTTGCCCTCCGGCGCGGTCCGGCCGGCGATGAAGGCGACCTTGGGGATGTCGGCCAGATGCTCCGCCGCCCACCCGGCTGCCTGCTCCTCCGCGTCGCCGCCGATCTCGCCGATCAGGACGAGCGCGTCGGTTTCTGCGTCCTCGGCGAAGAGGGCGAGGATGTCACTGAACGTCGTCCCGATGATCGGATCGCCCCCGATGCCGACGCAGGTCGACTGCCCGATGCCCGCGTCGGTCATGGCCTGGACCGCCTCGTAGGTCAGCGTGCCGGAGCGCGACACGACCCCGACCCGACCCTCCCGGTGAACGCTGCCCGGGATGATGCCCACCTTCGCCTGACCCGGTGACGTCGCGCCCGGGCAGTTCGGACCGATCAGCCGTGCGCCGGCGTCCCGGATCGCCTGGACGACCGGCACCATGTCGAGGGCCGGGATGCCCTCCGTGATGCAGAAGATCGTCCGGATCCCGGCGTCGACCGCCTCCATCACGGCATCCGGGGCGCCGGCCGCCGGCACGAAGATGCAGGAGGTGTCAGCGCCGGTCTCGGCGACCGCCCGGTGGACCGAATCGAACACCGGCACGCGTCCGTCGAGCGCCGTCTGGCCGCCCTTGCCGGGCGTCACCCCGGCCACCACCAGCGTGCCGTACTCGAGCATCGCCGCGGCATGGAACCCCCCCTCGCGCCCGGTGATCCCCTGGACGACGAGACGGGTGTGACGCCCGACGAGGATGCTCACGCCGCGGCCCCGCCTGACGCGGCGACGGCCTTGGCGGCCGCCTCGTCGAGCGAGCCGGCCGTCTCGAACGCCGCCTCCTGCAGCAGGCGAGCGGCCTCCTCGAAGTTCGTGCCCACGATCCGGACGACCATCGGCACGTCGCGCTCCTGGAGCGACCGCGCCTCGATCAGGCCGCGGGCGACCTCGTCGCCGCGGGTGATGCCGCCGAAGATGTTGACCAGGATCGCGTCGACCTTCGGGTCGGCCAGGATGAGCCGCATCGCGGCCGCCACCTTGTCGGCCCGCGCGCCGCCGCCGATGTCGAGGAAGTTGGCCGGCTCACCGCCGGCCCGCTTGACGAGGTCCATCGTGGTCATCGCGAGCCCCGCCCCGTTGACCATGCAGCCGATCGTCCCGTCGAGCTTGATGAAACTGATGCCCGCCTCGCGCGCCAGCTGGTCGGTGGGGTCCTCCTCGTCGGGGTCGCGGAGCGCCTCGAGCTCGGGATGGCGGGCGAGCGCAGAGTCGTCGAGCGTGACCTTCGCGTCGAGGCAGACCAGGCGTTCGCCCGAGCCATCGCCGGACCCGGCCCCGCCCTCCCGGACGACCGCCAGCGGGTTGATCTCGACCAGGTCCGCGTCGTGCGCCTGCATCGTGCGGACGAGGCCCTTCGCGATCGCCACACCGGCCTTCCAGTGCGGCCCGAGGTCCATCGCGAAGGCGAGGCGGCGCGCCTGGTGGTCGAGCAGGCCGAGATACGGATCGGCGTGCTGGTAGGTGATCGCCTCGGGCGTGGCGACGGCCACCTGCTCGATCTCGACACCGCCCTCCGCGGAGCCCATGAGCAGGATCCGCCGCGCGGACCGGTCCAGGACCGCCGAGAGGTAGTACTCCTTGACGATGTCCGCGGCCGCCGCGACGAGCACCTTGCGGACCGTGATGTCCTTGATGTCCATGCCCAGGATCCGGCCCGCGACGGCCTCGGCCTCGTCCGCACTCGAGGCGAGCTTGACGCCGCCCGCCTTGCCTCGGCCACCGACGAGCACCTGCGCCTTGATCACCACCTGCTCGGCGCCCGCGGCGAGCGCTCGCTCAGCCGCAGCCCGCGCCTCGGTGGCCGTTCGCGCCACCTCCCAGCCGGGCACGGGCAGGCCCTGGGCGAGGAGCAGCGACTTGGCGTCGGCTTCCTGGATCTTCACGCGAAGGCGAGCTCCCATGGCGACGGGGCGGGCGGTCCATGGTACCGAATCGCCCGGCCGTACCGGGTCCAGAGGGAAACCGCTGCCACCGGAGGCAGCGCCCGACGCCCGGGTCGATTCTGGAACGATTCCGCGGGCTCGACTCGCCATACTCGCTGAGCGCGACCGTTCGGTCGCGCCGCCGCCGAGGGCGACATGCGGCTGGACCTGGTGGTACGAGCTCAGCGAGGCGATCATGACGCCTTCGCCATGCTTGCCGGCGCCGCCATCTTCCGGTTGGATGCCGCAGCCCGGCTCATCCTCCGGGATCCGGATCAGGCCAAGGACGCCGTCCAGGAGACGCTCGTCCGGGCCTGGCGGGATCTTCCGACTCTGCGCGATCCCGCTCGATTCGATGCCTGGTTGCACCGCCTGCTCGTCCGTGCGTGCGTCGATGAGGCGCGGCGGCTTCGGCGCCACCGCTTCGACGTCGAGCTCACTCCACTGGATGCGCCGACAAGTGGCGACACCGCGTCGTCGCTCGCGGACCGCGACCAGCTCGAACGCGGCTTTCGCCGCCTGGAGCCCCAGGCACGGGCTCTGATCGTCCTCCATCACTATCTCGACCTGCCGATGCCTGAAGTCGCCATCGTCCTCGGGATGCCGCTCGGAACCGCGAAGTCGCGTCTCTCCCGAGCGCTCCAGACCATGCGCGCCGCCCTCGACGCCGACGCCCGACCGCGGGCGGAACTTGCAGAAGGACGGCTCGCATGAACGAACACGATGCCTTCGTGCTGAACGTCGCCCAATGGCTCGACGAGGAGGCTGAGCGCGGCGCGCTCCGCTACCTCGACGAGACGCTCGAGCGGACCGCACGCACGCGCCAACGCCCGGCCTGGTCGAGCCTCGAAAGGTGGCTCCCGGTGCAGACAACGCTCCGCCTCGTGCCCGTCCCCCGGGCTGCGTGGCTGCTGCTCATCCTCGGCCTCGTCGTCGCCATCGGCGCCGCGGTGCTCGCCGTCGGTTCGCAGGCACGGCGCCCGCCACCGTTCGGACCGGCCGGCAACGGCTCGATCGTCTACGGGACGGCCGACGGCGACATCTACGCCTACGACACTGTGACCGGCACGTCGAAGCCGCTTATCGCCGGCCTCACGCACGACGAGACACCGGACTTCGCGCCGGACGGCTCCTCGTTCGTGTTCGCCCGGCAGACTGAGGATCCGAGCCGCTGGACGCTCATGCTGGCGGCCGCGGACGGCTCGAACATCCGCGCGTTGACGCCGCCCATCGACCGCAGCTGGAATGCCTGGTCAGGCGACAGCACCCGCCTGGCCGTCGTCGACGAGGCCACCGCGGCACCAAAGCTCACCATCTACAGGCTCGACGGCACCGCGCCCGTCGACCTGCCTGCGGCCGGCATGTCGATCGACCGGCTTTCGTGGCGATCCTCGACCGAGCTGGTGTTCCGTGGCCGGAACGGCGCGACCTTTGGCCTCTACGCGATCTCGACCGACGGGACGGCGCCCCGCGCGCTCCTGCCCACGACCTCGGTCGAGACGGACTGGATCGAACCGGTCATGGCGCCCGATGGCGGCCGGATCGCGTGGACGAAGTGGGTGGAAGGTCCGGTCATCCACGTGCTCGACATCGAAACCGGTCTCGTGACCACACCCGTGTTCGCCGGCTCGAACCTGGGCGATGGATGGCCGACCGCCTTCTCGCCGGACGGGACGAGCATGGTCTTCAGCCGCTGGGACGGGGAGAAGAACCACCTCGCGGTCGGCGCGGTGAGCGGTGGCCGGGCGGTCGAGACCGGACCGGGCTACGACGACTTCACCAACGGCGCGAATGGTCAGTTCTCGCCGGACGGCACGAAGATCATCGCTCGCTACGGCTTCGATCCCGAGGCGACCTGGCTGCTCGATCCGGCCGGCGGAGAGGGCGACCGCGTGCTGACCGGTGTCGACCAGCTCGCTACCTGGCAGCGAATAGCGCCCTGACTCCCGAATCGACGCGAGATATGGGCCGGCCCCGGGCGGCTGGCCCTCCGCGTTCCCGGCGGCTCGCGGCCGGGCGCGCTCACCCGCGGCTAGAATGCGCGCATGACCTACCGCGTCACCCTGATCCCCGGCGATGGCATCGGTCCGGAGCTGTCCCAGGCCACCCGCCGCGTCCTCGAGGCGACCGGCGTGGCGTTCGAGTGGGAGGTGGTCGAGGCCGGCGAGGCGGTCCTTGCGCGCGAGGGAACGCCCCTCCCGGAGCACGTGCTCGAGTCGATCCGCCGCAACCGCGTGGCGCTCAAGGGCCCGATCACGACTCCCGTGGGCGAGGGCTTCCGAAGCGTGAACGTGACGCTCCGACAGGCGCTCGGGCTATACGCCAACGTGCGGCCGGCGCGCAGCATGAAGGGCCTC
>JACDAV010000126.1 GCA_013695255.1 Chloroflexota bacterium | reverse complement strand
GATGGCTTGTCCCCACGCCTCCCGGGCGGTACGTTGCTCGCCACGGCAGGAGGACGGCACTTGGGGTTGCCGGATCAGCTCGAAGTCGTTGCCCATGGCCTTACCGCGGTGCTCGGCGTGTGGCTCGGTCTGACCGTCGTCACGCGGTCCCAATGGCCCGGCGCCCGGGTCTTCTTCCTGCTCGCCCTGACGCTCGCCATCTGGAGCAGCAGCGTCATCGTCCAGCGGCTGCCGACGGCGGGGACGGCCGACGCCGCCGCCAATGCGCTGGAAGAGCTGGCGGCGGCCATCGGCCTGGCCGGGACGGCGCACTTTGCGCTGGTCATCGCCTCCCAGGGCCGGCCCGGTTCACGGCGGCTCGGGACCGTCGGGCTCCTCTACGCGCTGAACATCATGTTCGCGCTGCCAACGATCCTGAACCCCGCCCTGCCGATCGAGGTCGGACCGCCCAACCTCGGTCTGGGCCCCATCCCGGGCGACGTCCTCGGCTGGGCGCGGGTGATGGTCCGGCTGCTCTCCCTTGTGCTTGCCGCGGCCTGGCTGCTGGGCGCGTCGCGGCGGGAGACTGCTCACTTCCGCCGAGGGCAGCTGCGGGCGGCTCTTGCGACGGTGGTGACCGGCGGGCTGGGTGCGAGTCTCCGGTTCCTGCCAGTCGTCGGGGAGGCCGACCCGTGGATCGGCGTGTCGCTGGTGACGCTGGCGGTCGTCCTGGCCGCCTACGCGGTCTTCTCGGTCGGGATCTTCTTCGGCCATGCCGTAGCCGGCCGGGCGTTTCGCACCTCGGTCGTGGGCGGCCTGGTCCTCTTCCTGGTGCTCGGGGGTCTCTTCGCGCTCGACACGGCCAGCCGCACGTTCACCGGGCTCGACCTACCGTTCTTCACCGCGCTCGGCCTTGTGATCGCGATCGCCGTCTACGAGCCGATGTCGGTGCGCGTCCGGGCGCTCGCCGCGGGCGGACCGGCGGCCGCGGCGCGAAACCGCCTGCTCCGGGCGCTCGGTCAGCCCGGGTTGACGGCCCGACCCGCCGACGCCGGCGTTCAACCGGCGCTCGAACGGCTTGCCACCGCGCTCGATGTCGTGGGCCTCGCCGTTGCCCGAGCCGACGGAACGGTCGTGGCGGCCGGCGGGTCGCGCCCCCCGGTGAGCGGGACAGCGAGCGCGGTGGCACCCAACCCGCTTGTGGCCGACGGCGAGGTGCTCGGCGAGCTGCGGGTGGGGGCCGCGGTCTCCGGCGCGCCGCTCAGCGCCCGCGACGAGGAGCTGCTGCGGCTCTCTGCGGCGTACGTCGCGGCGGCCCTCCGGACCGGCCGTCGAGAGGATGAGCAGGTGCAGGCCCTGACCGGCCTGGCGGAGGACCGCGCGGAGGTCGAGCTGCAGGCGTCGACCCTGCACACGGCCCTCGTCGAGCACGCAGACCGGCCGCCCGGGCTCGAGGTCTTCGCCCTCGGCCCGCTGCGGGTGGAGCGCAACGACGAGGCGATCCATCGATGGGGCGGGGACAAGGCGGGCAGCCGCCAGGCACAGGCGCTGTTCGCCTTTCTCCTCGACCGCGGGGAGCGCGGCGTGGCAAAGGACGAGGCGCTCGAGCTCATCTGGCCGGACACGGACATCGAGCGCGCGGATCTCGCGTTCCACCGAACGATGGTCGGGCTGCGACAGACGCTCGATCCCGGTCGAGCCGGCCGGGCCAACCAGGCGATTCGGTTCCAAAGTGATCGGTACCGGCTGGACCCGGACATCGTGGCCTGGTCGGACGTCGCAGCGTTTCTTGCTCGCCTCAACGGGGCCCGCGCTGCCGCCTCCGACGGCGAGCGTCTGCGCCTGCTGGAGGAAGCCCGAACGCTGTACCGCGGTGACTACCTCGACGACTGCCCGTTCTTCGGCGACAGCGTCCATGTCGAGGATCAGCGGTCCCTGCTGCGCGGCCGCTACGTCGACCTGCTGGTGACGCTGGGGGAGGGCTACGAGGCGACCGGCGACCGGCTCTCGGCCGGCGCCGCGTTTCGGGAGGCCGCCCAGGCGTCGGCCGAGGATTCGTCCAGGGCGCAGGCCGGTCTGGCGCGCCTGAGCCTCTGAATCTTGCGTTCCCGCGGTGCCACCGCAGTGCGACCGCAGTCGCGCCGCAGGTGGCGAGGACCAGAGTGCCGACATCAAGCCACCACTCGGAGGTACGGCAATGTCGGATCGGCGTCAGCGTTTCCTCGTTTCAGCGGCCGCCGCGATCGCGATCGCGGCATCCAGCGGCAGCGCGGCGGTCCACGCCGCCGAGGTAAGCAATTCCCGCGGGTCATCCGTCGCGGCGCAGGCAGTCTGGGGCTCCGGCGACCCGGAGACGGGCATCGGCGACTGGGGCGGGATCGGGGTCATCGTCCAGGACGGCGACGCGCAGCTCTTCCTGTGGGAGGAGGAGACCGTGCTCGTCAGCTGCGGCGGCGACACGACGGACCCGGCCGACGACTACGAGGGGCGTTCGAGCACGTTCCGGAGCGGGTACGGCGCCGCGACGGACCTGTCGATCGATCGCAGTCTCCGGCGCGCGGTCGCCAGCGGCGCGATGACCGTTGAATCCGGGACGTACGACGCCTGCACCCAGGTCTGGACGCTGACCGGCGTCGAGCCCGGGGTCGCCGTCGAGCTCGACCTTGTGGCGACCGGACAGCCGGATGTCTGGTCCGATCGCTACGTGGAGCACATCCCGGCCGAGTACCGGTTCCAGCAGCAGTTCCGGCATTTTGGCTATGCGGCCGACGGAACGGTCACCCTCGGCGGCGACGCCGTCCCCTTCGAGCACGCGATGATCTCGCGGTTCAGCTGGAACGGCCATGAGCGCTACTAGCGTCCTGGCCGCGCCCGCCCTGCCGGGCGCGTCCACGGTGGCGATCGCCTTCGAGCAGTACCACGCGGAGCTGAATGCTTTCCTGCGCCGGGCGGTCGGCGATCCGGCCGCCGCGGAGGACCTTCTCCAGGAGGCGTTCCTTCGCCTCACCCTCGAGGTCGGATTCGGCCGGGCCCCGGCCCATCTGCGGGCCTGGCTGTACCGGGTCGCCCTGAACCTTGTGATCAGCCGTGGGCGTCGACGCGCGACGGCGGTCCGCTGGCTGGCGACGCAGGCTCGCGACCCGGACGTCACCGGCGCGAGTGAGTCGCCGGAGTCCGGTGTTCTCCGGCGGGAGCGCATGGCCGCCATCGAGGCCGTTCTCGCAACGCTGCCGGTCGACGGCCGAACGGCGCTCCTGCTCGCGGGCGAGGGCTTCAGCGGGCCGGAGATCGCGCGCGCGATCGGGCGCACCCACGGCGCGACACGCACGCTGCTGCTCCGGTCGCGCATGCGGGTCCGAGCCACCGTGCAGGAGGCCGAGGCGGCATGAGGAGACGTGCTCCAAACGGGCGCCCGTCGGAAATGGTTGCATCATCCGGCCCACATGCGTATAGGTCCGCCATGCGCCGCAACTTCCCGGTCGAATCGGAGAAGAAGCTTCGGCGGTCCTGCCGGGAGGCACGGGCCCTGGGGCTCTGACGGCGCGCACAGACGACCGACGAGAGCCTCCGGGACCGGAGG
>JACDAV010000123.1 GCA_013695255.1 Chloroflexota bacterium | reverse complement strand
GCCGACCCGCGCTACCGCGACGTCGGACGGACCAGCGCCAACCTGATCGACTGCGGCATGTGGGACGACCCGGACGCCTACGACGCGACATACGCGAACTCGCCGGAGTGGGGCGACCGTCGCTGGGCGACCCCCGGGGTGATCATCGACGGCAAGCTCGTGACGACCAACCTCCAGCTCCTGAACGTGGGCCTCGAGGAGTTCGTCGATCACTCGTTCTACGAGGGCTGGGACGGCCAGCGCTTCGCGACGGACCCGGCGGGCAACCCGCTCAGCCCGCACCATCCCTGGAACAAGGAGACGAAGCCGCGACCGCAGGCGCCCAACTGGCGGGAGAAGTACACCTGGGCGACCTCGCCCCGCTGGGACCGCCAGGCGATGGACTCCGAGGTCACCGGCCGGATCTGGAACACCGCGGTTGCCCAGAAGCTGCCCAACAACCCGTACATCTTTCCGACCGGCCACAGCCTGAAGCTGCTGGTGCCGGCCGGCAAGCTGCCCGAGATGGAGCTCGAGTGGCACGTGCCGGACGTCTGGAACGCGCTCGAGCGCAACCGCGGCCGAGCGTACTGCGTGGCCTACACCGCCCTCGTCGGCATGAACCTGTTCCGGCAGGCCGTCGACCTGATGAAGTCCGGCCAGACCGCCACCAGCACGAAGTTCGAGGTGCCGAAGAAGGGCACCCGGCTCGGCGTCGGCTTCTGGGGGGCTGGGCGTGGCTACCTCTCGCACCACCTCGTCCTCGACGACGGGGTCGTCACGAACTACCAGATCGTTACGTCATCCACGATCAATGCCTCGCCCCGCGACCCGTGGGGGACCCCCGGCAAGTACGAGGAGGCGGTGATGAACACGCCGATCCTCGAGACAACCGGGGATGGGAAGTTCGTGGGCATCGACGTGCTGCGGGCGATCCGATCGTTCGATCCGTGCATGCCCTGCACGACGCACATCCACAGCGACCAGGGCGTCATCACCCGCGAGGTGAACACCTGCGCCTGCGGCGTCTGAGCTGGTGATCCTCGTCGGCGGCGTGGGCTACCACGACCTTCGCGATCTCTCGTTCGGTCCGCGCCTGATCGAGCGGATGGGCAGGGAGACGTGGCCGGCGGACGTCGAGGTGCAGGACCTGAGCTATGGCCCGATGGCCGTGGTCCAGTGGCTGCAGGACGAACCGGGTCGCTTCGACCGGCTGGTCCTCGCCGGTGCGGTCGAGCGCGGGAGGACGCCGGGCGCGCTCGTGTCGTACGCGTGGACGCAATCGGCGGTGCCGCCCGACGAAGTCCAGGGCCGGGTCGCGGAGGCGGTGACCGGGGTGCTCGGACTGGACAACCTCCTGGTCATCGCCCAGTGGTTCGGCGTCCTCCCCGCCGACACGTGGGTCGTCGAGCTCGAGCCCGTCGAGCTCGAGTGGGGGACGGAGCCGAGCGCCATCGGGGCAGCGCGCGTCGAGGAGGCGCTGACCTGGGTCCGCCAGCACGTGGGGACGGATCGCGGCGCGGGGCGAAACGGCCACGGGCTCTCGATCGTGGGGGCCGGTGGCGCATGATCCCCGAGTCGCTGTCTGCGCGTGACGTCGCGCCGCTGAACGGCAAGGACGCGGGTCTGGCGGCGATGCGCTGTCGTGACGACATCCTGCAGGCCCTGTACTGGCTGCGCGGCGAGGGCTTTGGCGCGGACGCGGACGCGGACGCCATCGCACGGCTCGTCACGCTGGACGCGGGACTCGTGCGCGAGCAGCTGGCGCAGCTCGTGGGAGAGGGCCTCCTGGAAGCCAGGGGATCGCGCTTCCAGCTGACCGACGCCGGGTCACGTGAGGGAGGAAGGCGGTTCGCCGACGAGTTCGCGGACCTCCAGCTCACGGCGCACGGCGAGTGCGCCCCGGACTGCCCGCATTGCGAGGGCATCGACCGTGCCGAGGGCTGCTCTCATTGCGTCACCGGCCAGGTGGACGGAGCCTGGGCGTGGTGAGGCAGGCGCTGCCGGTCCTGGGTCAGGGCGGGAGTCAGCCGCTGCCTGCCGCCCACTCGTCCAACGGAACCTCCCATCGCCATGGGCACGACCACGGCCATGGCCATGAGGACGCCGGTCGACCCTACGAGGAGCTGCAGGCCGCGGTCGCCGGGGCGCTCGAGCGCGTCGACGAGCTGCCAGAGGGCCCGGCCCACGAGGCGGTGTTCGCCCTCCTCGATGCCGTCGACGCCCTGCACCGGGAGGGCCTGGGCCGCCTCCTGCAGGCGCTCGACGGGCTCGGCGTGCCGGGCCTCGCGGCACGGCTCCTGGCAGACCCGGCGGTCCGCTCGCTGCTGGAGCTGTACGACCTCGCGCCCGTCGACCCCAGAGCGGACGTCGACCGGGCCCTGCGCGAGGCGCACCCCTATCTCGAGTCGCATGGCGGCCAACTCGAGGTGGTCGGCATTGATGCCGGGCGCGTGACCGTCAGCCTGTCCGGATCGTGCGAGAGCTGTCCCGGCTCGACCGGCACGCTGCGGCGGGTGGTCGAGGAGGCGCTCCGCGAGCAGGTCCCGTGGTTCACGGAGCTGGTGGTCGAGGAACAAGTGTCCGCGCCGTCCGCGTCGCCCACGGACCCGGTCGCGGCTGACGTGGCCGGTCGCCGGCCGCTCCGGCGTCCGCGGTGGGTGCAGGTCGCAGGGTTTGAGGACCTGCCGGCAGACGAGGTCCGGATCGTGCGACCCGAGGGGCTGGCCGTCCTCCTCATCAGGCATGCAGGGGAAGTGCATGCGTACGCCGATGGCTGCCCGCCGGACAGCCCGCTCACCCTGCAGCTGGGCCGGATCGAGGGGACCGCGTTGGTGTGCCCCTGGCATGGCTGCCGGTACGACGTCCGGACGGGACGGCGCACGGACGGCGATGGGCGGCTGGCGGTCTATCCGGTCGCGATCCGCGGCGACGAGGTCCTGCTCGCGATCGGCACGGAGGAGGTTCCCGCGGCATGAGGGCGCGCGTTCTCGTCGCCGGCATCGGCAACGACCTCCTCGGCGACGACGGCTTCGGCATCGTGGCGCTCCGCCGTTTGGCGCAGCGGGGTGTGCCGCAGGGCGTCGAGCTGCTCGAGTCCGGCATCGCCGGCATCGCCCTGGTCCAGGAGCTGGTCGCCGGCTATGACGCCGTCATCGTGCTGGACGCGGCGGAGACCGGCGCGGCGCCGGGAACTCTCCAGTTGCTCACGGTCGAGGTGCCCGATCCGGCGGGACTCGACCCCGAGGAGCGACGGGCGCTGATGAGTGACATGCATCGTGCCGTACCCTCACTGGCCCTCATCCTGGCGCGCGCGCTCGACGCCCTTCCGCCGCGGGTCTTCATCCTTGGCTGCCAGCCTGGCAGCACGGATCTGGGTCTCGCGCTCAGCCCGCCGGTCGCCGCCGCGGCGGAGGCGGCCGTGGAACAGGTGCTCCACCTGATCGACGCACTCCAGGAGCCCGGCCTCCACGCACCGCTCCTTGCCGGGACGGTGGCCTGACGTGTGCCGAGCGGAGCCGCGCAGGATCCTGCAGCTGGACGGCAGCCGCCTCGAAGTCGATCTGGACGGCGAACCGTTGTGGGTCGGCTCCGGCGGCATGACCGGCCTTGCCCCGGGTGACTACGTCGTGGTCTATGCGGGCCAGGCGGTCGAGCGGATGGACCGCGACGAGGCCGAGGACATCATCCGCTTCAACGACGAGCTCGAGGGCATGCTGGAAGCCGCCAGCCAGTGAGCGTCGTCGTCCCGACCGGCCCGGCCCTGGCCGGCTCGCTGCGCTTCATCCGCTACGGGTTCATGCCCAACCGCCTGCGCTACTGCGGGCCGGACGACAACCGGACCCTTTTCCAGTACGCCACGGAGAACGCCGTCGACGGGGGCGTTCGCCCGCTCCTTCGCCAGTTCAGCGGCGCCACCCCGTACCTCCAGCTGATCGCCCGGGCCAACGGGATCGCCGACCCGTTCGACGAGCGCGTCGTCGAGGCCTACTGGATCGGCAACTCGCTCCTGGAGGCCGTCGAGGTTCGCCAACTGTACGAGTCTCTCGCCGAGCGGTTCAGCGGGCAGCTTCGCGGCCGGGCCCGCGAGTGGGTGCTGAGCAAGGCGCCGGCAGGGGCGCTGCCGCACCACAGCTTCCATGTCCTGGACGTGTACCGGGTGGTCGGCGATCGCGGTGACTCGCTGGAGACGATGGACAACTGCCGGATCAGCTGGGGTCGCGTGACGGCGGTGGAGGGCCCGGAGCTCCTTGTCCAGCGAGCGCCGGTCGAGCTGGTCGACGGCAAGCTCCAGCTCGGGGCTCCAGTGGAGCTGCGCGTCGCCCGGCAGGTCGAGGCGCGCGGGTTTGCGGATGAGGCGTCGATCGGCGACTGGGTATCGATTCACTGGGGCTGGGTCTGCGAGCCGCTCCGGGACGACCAGCGTGCGATGCTCGAGCGCTACACCCGGCACCACCTGGCCCTCGCCAACCAGACGATCTGAGCGCGACCCGTCAGGCGTCCAGCGTTGCGGGCTGACTCTTCGCGGGGCGCGTTGAAGCGTGGTCCGGCCGTCCTGAGCCAGCTCGGCTGCGCGCCCCTGGAGGTGCCGTCCGTCCGTCGTTCGACGCTTCACGCCCCGGCGCGAGCGAGGTGTGGCGCACGGGGTACGCAGCAACGACCGTCTGCGTTTCGGCCAGGCTGGCGGCCGACTCGTCGAGCGCCCTGCGGCCGGCGCCGGTCAGTCGGTACACCCGCCGAGCGGGACCGGTCGCGGACGTCTCCCAGTGCGAGGCGACCAGCTCCTCCCGCTCCATGGCCCGGAGCGCCCGGTAGAGCCCTCCCGGATCGCTCGCGTCGAGCCCGAGATGCGACAACCGCTCCAGCAGGTCATATCCGTGACTGGGCTGCTCGGCGATCAGGAGCAGGAGGCACGAGCGCGGAAAGTTCCGCGGCAGCAAGCCGGCGACATCGCCATCAGCGGCGGGCCGGCTGCTCACGACAGCGATGTCCGGGACCGTTCGGCGAGGCAGGCGTCGGCCTCGAGCCGGGACGCCTGACACCAGCAATCGCTGCCGCATGCTCCATGGGCCGGTCTCGTCCAATCGCGGAACTCCTCGGCGAAGATGCGACTGCCCTCGGCCCGGCCACGCTCCGAGAGCCGGTAGGCCAGCCAGCCGCGCTCCAGGTATCCGTCCTCCGCGAGCTGCTCCAGGTGCACGACCGACGCTTCGGTGTCGACACCCATGAACCGCTCGAGCGTGCGAGGACCGACCAGGTCCCCGAAGCCTTCGCCTTCGAGCCAGAAGAACAGCTGGAGGATCTCGTCCCGCCAGAAGAGGCGACGCAGCTCCTCGCTTTTCGGCTCCTGCGGATCGCTCATGAACTCCTCGGTCGCTGACGCACCGCGGTTCGTTCGCCCAGGCGAGCCTACCCTGACAGGGCGTGGGGGACAAGTCGTGCCGCGTGCCTGGCGATGTCGTGCAACCGACGGAGCAGGGGCGCGGGATACCGCCCCATCCAGCATCGCCGTCGGCCAGAGGAGCGTCATCGCCGTGTCCAACACCTGGACGGATCGTGGACGCCGTCGCAGCCGGCACGCCCGAGCATGGCTCGCGGTGCTTGTCGTCATGTTGCTCGCCGCCTGCGGGCCGGCGGCCTCCGGGGCGCCGTCCGGCGCCGGCTCGGTGAGTCCGTCGCCCACCGTCAGCGCCGTCGTGGATCCCTCCGCGGTCCTGCCATCGCGCGCCCCGGCGAGCGGGTCGATCACGCTCTACACCTCCGTCCAGCAGCCGGTCGTCGACGCGATCCTGGCCGCCCTCGCCGCCGCCCAGCCGAACGTCACGGTCGAGCTGTTCCGTGCGCCGACCGGCGAGCTCTCCGCCCGGATGGCGGCGGAGCTTCGTGAGGGCGGGATCCAGGCGGACGTGCTCTGGCTGACCGATCCGCTCTCGATGCAGGCCTGGGTGGACCAGGGCGTCCTGCGAGCATGGTCGCCCGCCGGCGCAGCGGGGCTCGACCCGGCCGACCAGACCGACACGTTCTGGGGCACCCGCGTGCTCAACATGGTGATGGTGAAGCACGCCGATCTGACTCCGGGCCCGACGGACTGGCAGGACCTGACCGATCCGGCTCTGGGCGACGCCGTCGCTATCCCGGACCCGGGGTTCGCCGGCTCCGCGTTCGGTGCGCTCGGCTACTTCGCGCTCCACCCGGACTACGGCATGGCGTTCTACGAGGAGCTGAAGGCCAACGGGGCGGTCCAGATCAAGTCGCCGGACGAGGTTACGACCGGCGTGGCCGAGGGGCAGTTCAGGGCCGGGATCACGCTCGACTCGTCCGCGCGGGCGGCGGTGGCCAAGGGGTCTCCCGTCGAGCTCGTCTGGCCATCGTCGGGGTCCGTCGCGATGTACAGCCCGGTCGGGGTGGTCGACGGCTCGGAGAACCCGGCGGCGGCCGAGGCACTCGTGGAGTTCCTGCTCTCCGCGGAGGGCCAGCGGATCCTGGGCGAGGCGGGCCAGGAGCCGGTCCTGCCGGGTTTCGGTGGTCCCGAGCCGGGCGGCGACCAGGCCCGCCCTGACTGGCGGGCGATCTTCGGTCAGCAGGAGCAGTTCCTGGAGCAGTATCGGGCGATCTTCGGTGGCTGACGCAGGCCGGGATCGGCTGGCGACGGGCGCGATCGTCCTGCTCGTCGCCGCGATCATCGGCCTGCCCGTGGCCCGGCTGGTGATGGTGGCCGCCGGGGACGGTCCCGCCGCGCTGGCTGCTGCCCTGGGCGGCCCGCTGGCGGCCCGTGCCATCCTGAACAGCCTGTGGACGGCGGCGTCCGTGGCGCTGCTGTCGGTGGCGGTGGGAACAGCTGCGGCCCTGGTGACGGAGCGTGGGACGGCGCGAGGGCGCGGCGTCCTCCGGACGGCGATGCTGGCCCAGCTGCTCGTGCCGCCGTTCGTGCTCGCGTTCGGCTGGACCCGGGCGTTCGGGCCTCGCGGCCTGACCGACCAGCTGCTGGGCCTGGAGCTTCGGGGCCTCTACGGACCGGCCGGCATCGTCCTCGTCGTCGCCGTGGCCGCCACGCCTTTGGCCTGGCTCGTGGTGGCCGGAGCCCTCGCCACCCGGGCCGAGCCGGAGCTGGAGCTCGCTGCCCGGGCGAGCGGCGCGGGTCCGACCCGCGCGTTCGTCACCGTCACCTTGCCCCTCCTGCGGCCGGCGCTGCTGGCGGCTGCCGTGGTGACGTTCGTGTTCGGGATGAACGCCTTCGGCGTGCCGGCCATCCTCGGCTCACCGGCGGGCTTCTCGACGATCACGACGCGCCTGTACCAGGACCTCGCCTTCTCGTCGAGCCCGGAGGCCTTCGCACGGGCGATTGCCCTGGCGGCCACGCTCGTCGTGCTGGCCCTGGTCGTCGTCGGCTCGGCGGATGCCTTGCTGGGCGGCACCGACACGCGGCGGACGGGGCAGACGAGCGGGATGGCGCCGGCGACCGGCGGCAGCCGCTGGCCGGCGGCCGTCCTGCTGGCGGGCCTTCTCGCGACGACCGGCGTGCCGCTCCTGGCCACCGGCCTGACGGCGCT
>JACDAV010000119.1 GCA_013695255.1 Chloroflexota bacterium | reverse complement strand
GCGCGACGGTGACGCCGACGGCCGCGCCAACACGCGGACCGAGCGCGATGGCGGTCACGAGGCCCACGAGCGCGCCCAGGAGCGCGCCAACGACGAAGCCCACCACGGCGGCGAGTGACCCGCCGCTCCGCCCGCCGAGCACCGCACCGACTATGGCGCCGAGAAGCGCCAGCACCCCCGCCCCCACGACGAGCGGCCGAATGTCCGGAGCCACCGGGCCGGCGGCGGCGTTCCCGAGGGCCGTCCAGAGGCGGTTCGTGAGGTCCAGCCCCAGCACCACGCCGACCACGATGCCGACGACCAGCCCGATCAGCAGCGCCCGCCGGACACCAC
Organism: Chloroflexota bacterium; assembly: GCA_013695255.1. Taxonomy (GTDB): domain Bacteria; phylum Chloroflexota; class Limnocylindria; order Limnocylindrales; family CSP1-4; genus JACDAV01. The sequence goes on along the minus strand of JACDAV010000119.1, from coordinate 4,073 downwards.
CCACCTGGAGCGCCCGCAGGAGGGCCGCGACCGCAATGCCCACCAGGATCAGCGTGCCGTGCAGAACGCCCCAGCCCAGCGATCCGAACAGGGTCTCGCCGACGAACAGCGAGCCACCGATGACGAGCATGAGCCCGACGACCATGAGGGCGCCGATCGCGATCCCGGCCAGCAACGCGACGCGCTTGACCTCCTCGAGGATCTCCCCGAACTCGGACTTGGCGAGGTCGACGTGCGAGCCAACCAGCCGGCTGGCGGCGGACTTCGTGTTGCCCAGCTGCTCGCGAAGCCCCGGAGCGACCGGCGGCGTTCGCGCGGCGTCCGGGGTGGTCGATGCGGCGGAGGCGCGCGAGGCGGTCGACGCGGCGGGCGCCTCGTCCAGCGAGCCCCGCCCGGTGGGCGCGGCTCGGGCGGAGGTGTCGCTCGGCAAGGTGCCTGCGCCCATGGCGCGATCGCGGTTCGGGTCGTCCAGGGCTGTCTCTCCGGGAGCGGTTCGGGCCAGGGGGCTTCACGCGATCATACCAGCGGTCATCGGTTGCCCGGACGGATCGATCGACGGGCCATGCGGCTCGGCGCCACCCTTGGGCGACAACCCGATGGGCAGCGCCGAACCAGCGTCTCGAGCCGAGCCGTCCTCAGGCGGCCCCGCGAAACGCCCGCACGCCGAGGCGGTCCGCAGCGTCGAAGAACCCGTACGTCCGCCGGAACGCCGGGGCGACCGGCGGCGACGCCCGGCCGGTCGCGGCCTTCCAAAGCTCCGCCTCCAGCTCCGCGATCCGGCCGGACAGCTCGGCTGGTCCGCGCGGCGTGGGAATGTCGACGTACGTTCGGCGTCCGCTCGGGAAGCGGACGTCCGATTCCGGCACGCGGGGCATGAAGGCGAGGACCACCCGCGCGTGGTGGAGGGCGGCCAGGTGCCATGGCTCAGCTCCCGTCAGGCGGCCGACCGATGGCTCGACGTCGGTGTCAAGTCGCCCGGCGAGCCTCGCCTCGGCCGCGGCCTCCGCCGACGCCGCGGAACGCTCGGCGTCGGTTCGGGCCGGCGCGACACGCATCGCCGCGACCTGCAGGAGCAGGTAGCGCAGCTCCGCGGCATCCGCGGCCTCCGAGCGGAGCCAGCCGTGGAAGCCGGCCTGGATGCCTTCGACGTGGGGCAGCGTCGTCGACTCGAGGAACGCGGCGTCCTCGGCGCCCAGGCCGCCCTCATCGACCACCTGGTCCAGCAGCTCCCTCGTCCGCCTGACGAGGGCCAGCATCCGATCGAGCTGGGTGAAGCCGCTTCCGTCGAGATCCGTCACTCCGGCCTCCGATCGTGCTCCGCTCGGTGGTCGTCCGCAGCTTCGGCCGCTCCCGACGGCCGACGGAGCGGCGCGATGGTCGCCCCGCGCCCCAACCGATGGTACTCGCCACCCGCCGCCACGATCATGCCGCGGCCCATGCCCGCCCCGAGCGCCCCGGCGACGTGCGCTACCCTCGCGGCGTGCCAGACGCCGCGTCCGCCGCTCGCATCGGAGCAGAGGATGCCCCAGACCGGCTCCTGACGGCCGAGCTCCTGAGCATCGGAACCGAGCTGACCGCGGGCGAGACGCGCGACACGAACGCCGGCGAGATCGCCCGGTCGCTCACCGTGCTGGGCGTGAGGGTGGGGCGGATCCAGGCCCTGCCGGACGACCTCTCGACGGTCGGGCGAGCGTTGGGCGACGGCCTCGACCGAGCGGGTCTCGTGGTCTGCACCGGCGGTCTGGGACCCACGCCGGACGATCTGACGCGCGAGGCGATCGCCGAGGTGTGCGGCGAGCAGCCGATCGTCGACCCGGCGCTCGAGGCGTGGCTCCGGGAGCTGTGGGCGCGGCGTGGGATGCCCTTCCCGAAGCTCAATCTCAAACAAGCCTGGCTCATTTCATCCGCCACGCCCATCCCCAACGACAACGGGACGGCACCGGGCTGGTGGGTCGACCGCCCCGACGGTCGCCTGATCGTCGCCCTGCCCGGTCCGCCGCGCGAGATGCGCCCGATGTGGGACGGCTGGGTCCTGCCCCGCCTCGCTGAGCGCGGTCTGGGCCGCGAGGTCGAGATCCGCACCCTCCGGCTGTTCGGGATCGGCGAGTCCCAGGCGGCCGAACGACTGGGCGATGCGTTCCTGCGAACGGCCAACCCGATCGTTGCGACGTACGCGCGGCAGGACGCGGTCGACGTTCGCATCGCCGCCGTCCCTGATCGCGAGCGCGGGCAGACGGCGGCCGACGTCGCAGCCGAGGCGGAGGCGGCGGTCGTGGAGCGGCTCGGAGAGCACGTCTGGGCCCGGGGAGCGACCACGTGGCAGGAGGCGATCGCCACGGAGCTGGGGCGGCTGGGGTGGCGCCTCGCCACCGTGGAGACGGGAACGGGTGGCAGCCTTGTCGCGCTGCTCAGTGGTCTCCCCCACCTGGCGCGGGCGGAGGTCCTCGGCGCGACCGATCTCGATCCGGGCGCTCTGGCCAGCGCGGCACGACAGGCCGCGGGCGTGGACGTGGCGGTCGCCGTGCGCGCGGCAGAGCGAGGCGGGGACACGGCCGTCAGCGTCGCCGTCGCGACCGCGGACGATGTCCACCGCGAGCGGCGGGTCGCGTTCCTCGGCGGCGTCCAGGGCGGTCATCGGGCCGGGCTCGCCGCGGCGGACGTGCTCCTCCGGTGGCTGCGGCGTCGCCAGGTCTAGTTCGCCGGGAGTCCGATCAGGAGACGGTCAGCACCGGCTGCCGGTCGCCGGCGGCGGCGCGGACGCTCATGCGCGCCGCCACGATCTGCGCCAGCGATGCGAGGGCCAGGGCCGCCGGTCCGGGCTCACGCTGCGCCACGGCCGGCACGCCGACGTCGCCACCCTGCCGGACCGTCACGTCGAGCGGGATGCCGGCCAGGTACTCGAGACCGTGCTCCCGGGCGAACCGCTCGCCGCCGCCTCGCCCGAAGATCTCGGTGACCTCCCCGCAGTGGTGGCAGACGAAGCCGGTCATGTTCTCGACCAGGCCGATTACCGGGACGCTCATCCGCTTCAGCATCGCCAGGGCCTTGCCAACATCGGCCAGGGCGACCTCCTGGGGCGTGGTCACGAGAACCGTGCCGCTGATCGGGACCGCCTGGGCGAGCGTGAGCTGCGCGTCCGACGTGCCCGGCGGCAGGTCGATGACCAGATAGTCCAGATCGCCCCACTCCACGTCGCGCAGGAACTGCTGGATCGCGCCACCGATGAGCGGCCCGCGCCACACGATCGGCTGGCCCTCGGGCACGAAGAACTGGATCGAGATGACCTTGACGCCATGGCGCTCGAGTGGCGTGATCTTGTTGTTCGGGCTCGCTTTCGGCTGACCGTCCACGCCCATCATCAGCGGGATGTTGGGCCCCGTGATGTCCGCGTCGAGGAGCCCCACGCTCGCACCGGACTGGGCCAGCGCGACCGCGAGATTGACGCTGACCGTGCTCTTGCCGACGCCGCCCTTGCCGGACGCCACCGCGATGATGTTCTTGACGCCGGGCACGAGTTGCTGTGGCTGTGACGGCACGGCGCGGCGGACCATCGCGCCCCACGTGATGTCGATGCCCTGGATGCCGAGCGGGCCGAGCTTTGCCCGAACGTCGCCCTCGATCTCGTCCTTGAGCGGGCAGGCCGGCGTGGTCAGTTCGATCGTGAAGGCCACGTCCGCGCCGGCGATCCGGAGGTCCTTGACCATGTTGCGGGTCACGATGTCGCCGCCGAGCTCCGGCTCCTGGACGTGGCGGAGGGCGTCGAGGACGGCGGCCTCGGTGATCTGGGTCATCAAGGGAAAGTCTCGGTTCGTGGCTGGGACTTCTGGACGATGAAAGCGTCGTCATCGTACCGCGGGCGGCGTCGGACGGCCGCCGCCCGGGTCGGTATCGTCATGAGATGAGCATCGACAGCCTGCCGGCACCGACGCGCGAGGCCATCGAGCGGTTCTGGTCCCGCCTCGAGCGACTCCGGGCGGAGGACATGATCGCGCTGTCGGCGCGCCCGCTCGACGCGACGACACATGCCGGCACGCTGGCCCGTGCCTACGAGGCGGCGACGTTTGCCGGGCGCG
>JACDAV010000012.1 GCA_013695255.1 Chloroflexota bacterium | reverse complement strand
GGAGCCGTCCGTCGCAACCGAACGGATCTGGACCTCCTCGCGCGTGACCGGGACGTCAAGCGTGCGCTCCTCCTCGACCACGTTCTTGTCGATGCGGACCTCGCCGGCGCTCTCGGTGGTGCGCTCGGCCCGGAGCTCCTCCTCGTGGACGGGGACGCGGAGCGTGTCCGACGACGTCGAGTCGCCGTACCCGACGTCCTGCCCGGTGGCCGCGCTCGTGGCGTCGGCGTCCATCACGGCCGAGCCGCCACCCGCCGTCCAGGCTCCACCGGCCGTCGGCGGCTGATCCCAGCCCATGTCGTCGACCTCCGACTTGGCGACGTCAAGCCAGACCTGTCCCTGCTCGGCGTCGATCTCGTGGATGGTCGACTGCGGGATGTACAGGTCCTTGGTGAAGATCAGCCCCTTGGTGACGAGGAGGTAGTCCTGACCCAGCTCCTCGATGTCGCCGATCTTGTCGCCCTCGCGGTCGTGGGCGCTCCAGCCTGCCTGGATCTGGTCGTATCGCGTCTGCATCGTGACCTCCGACGGAATGGGCTCGGCCTCGTGGCCGGGCATTGGATGGCCCTGAGGTCCATAGCTTGGCAGACGCCGGGTACGCACCCGGGTCGCCGTGGCGGGCGTCCGTTGCAGGTCCCTTGCATGCCTTGGCTGGCCGTTGCCGGCTGGCTGCCCGCGGCCGGCCGACACCGTGGCCCGGCGTCATCGACCGGTCATCGCCACGCGCTACCATTCGGCGTATGAACGACACCGAACGCGACCCTGCCCCGCCCACCAACGACGAGGACTGGCGCGCTCGCCTGACGCCCGAGCAGTACCGGGTGCTCCGCCAGAAGGGTACCGAGCGCGCCTTCAGTGGCGACCTCTGGGACGAGCACCGGCCAGGCGTCTATCGCTGTGCCGGCTGTGACGCGGAGCTCTTCCCGTCCGACACGAAGTTCGAATCCGGCACCGGCTGGCCGAGCTTCTACGCGCCGGCCGACCCGGACGCCGTGACGACCGAGAAGGATCGCTCGATGTTCATGACCCGAACGGAGGCGCTGTGCGCGTCGTGCGGCGGTCATCTCGGTCACGTGTTCGACGACGGCCCGGACCCGACGGGTCTTCGCTACTGCATCAACTCGGCGGCCCTCCGCCTGGATCCCCGGGCCTGACACCCAGTCGCCCGTCCGCCCCGGGAGTGAGTGACGCGGCGGGTCCCGGGCGGCGGCAGCCCCCGATCGCGGACTACGGGTTCCTGTCCGACTGCCATTCCGCCGCGCTGGTCGACCGACGCGGCTCGGTCGACTGGTGGTGCGTCCCGCGGTTCGACTCGCCCTCGGTCTTCGGCCGCCTGCTCGACCCGGACGCCGGCCACTGGGCGATCCGGCCGGTCGACGAGTTCGAGGTCGAACGCGCCTACGTCGGTGAATCCCTCGTCCTGCACTCGACCTTCCGGACGGCCGCCGGGGAGCTGACGCTGACCGATGCGGCGGCGCTCCAGCCGGGTGTGCGCGGCCACGCTCTCGGGCGGGAGGTGCCCCACACGCTGCTCCGCCGGGTCGAGGGCGTGCGCGGGACGGTGGCGATGGAGATCGACTTCGCCCCGCGCATGGAGTACGGCCGCACGGAGCCGCACCTGCGGTCCATCGAGGCCGGGGTCCTCGCCCGCGGGGGGCCGGCGCAGGTCACGCTGGCAAGTCCCATCCCGCTGCGATGCGAGGGCGGGTCCGCCCGCGCGCGGTTCGACGTCAAGGCGGGCGATGTCGTGGACTTCTGCGCGACGTACCAGCCCTCCTTCGGCGAGCCGCAGCGCGACGAGTCCGCTCCGCTGCCGTCGATCGAGGACACGCGCCAGGCCTGGCAGTCCCTGTCGGATAGCCACCAGGGGTACAGGGGGCGCTTCGCGAGCGAGGTCCGGCGGAGCGCGATCGTGCTGCAGGGGCTCACCTACGGGCCGTCCGGCGCCATCGTCGCGGCGGCCACCACCTCGCTTCCCGAACGGATGGGCGGCGCGCTGAACTTCGACTACCGATACGCATGGCTGCGCGACCTCAGCCTCACGGTTCGCTCGCTGTGGATCGCCGCCTGCCCGGATGAGCCGGCGCGCCTGTTCGACTGGTTCGTCAACGCCGCCGGCAAGATCGGGGATGAGCTTTTCCAGATCATGTACGGCGTGGCCGGGGAGCGAGATCTGACCGAGCGCTCCCTGGATCACCTGAGCGGCTACCACGACAGCCGCCCGGTCCGCGTCGGGAACGCGGCGTGGACGCAGGTTCAGCTCGACGTGCTCGGTGAGGTGCTCGACGCCGTCCACCTCCTGCGCGACGACCTCGGCGACCTGGACGAACCCCTGCAGCAGATGCTGGTCGTCATGGCCAACCGGGCGGCCGCCGGGTGGGCCGAGCCAGACGCCGGGATGTGGGAGGCGCGCGACCGGCAGCGGCAGTACGTCTCCTCCAAGGTCATGTGCTGGGTCGCGCTCGACCGGGCCGTCTCCCTTGCCGACCGCCTTGGTGCCGGCGCCGATCCGGCCCGGTGGGTGGTCGCCCGGGATGAGATCCGGGCGGCCGTTCTGGAGCAGGCGTGGAGCCCCACGGCGGGCGCCTACACCGGGGCCTTCGCCTCGGACGACCTCGATGCGTCCGTCCTTCTGCTGCCGCTGGTGGGGTTTCTGCCTGCCGACGACCCGCGGATGAGGGCGACGATCGACGTCATCGAGCGCCAGCTCGGCACGGGCGGGCTGGTGCGGCGGTGGCAGGACGACGAGAGCGGCTTCCTGATCTGCACATTCTGGCTGGCCGAGTGCCTGGCCATGGCCGGCGAGATCGACCGGGCGGAGACGTGGTTCACCAGCGCGACCGGCTACGCCAACGATCTCGGGCTGATGTCCGAGGAGGCCGTCCCCGGTGGCGGCGCGCTGCTGGGGAACTTCCCGCAGGCGTTCTCCCACGTGGGGCTGATCAACGCCGCCTGGCGGATCACGGAGGCGACGAAGGCGCACGGCTCATCGCCCAGCCACGACGACAAGACGACCCCATGATCAGCCGGGGGCTGCCCTACAGGGTCGCCCCCATCACCGGGCTCGACTCGGGCATCGGACCGCCGAATGCTCCTAGCGCCTGACGATGACCGCCTCGAGATACTCGTTGGGCACGGCCATCGTGCCGTCCTCGGCGCGGTTGAACCGGGCGATGAGATCGAGCAGGTCGGCCTCGAGCGCCGCGCGCCCGGCCTCGCCGACGGCTTCGAATGCCTTCAGCGTCGGGCCGTAGTAGCGGCGCCAGTACTCGAGGTACGCCTCTGGCGAGCGATACCGGAAGACGTAGTGCCGCTTCTCGACCCGGAGCTCGGCGATGGCGTCGCCGAAGAGCTCCCGCAGCCGCTCCTCCGTGCCCCACTGAAGCGGCGAGCGCAGGCCGGCCGGGGGTGGGACGTGCTTCCCGTTCGTCTTGAACAGCTGGCCGATGAACCCCTCCGGCGTGTGGGCGACGATGCCGATCCGGCCGCCCGGGCGACAGACCCGGGCGAGCTCGCTTGCCGTCTGCTCCTGGTTCGGGGCGAACATCGAACCGAAGACCGAGCAGACGACGTCGAAGCTGCCGTCGTCGAACGGCAGCGCCTCGGCGTCGCCTTCCACGAACTCAGCCTCGAGACCCTCGGCCTCGGCCCGGCGGCGCGCCCGTTCCAGCAGTGCCGGCACGTAGTCCAGCCCGACGACCGGGCAGCCGCGCCGTGCCGCAGCGAGCGCGGCGTTGCCGCTGCCGGTGGCGACGTCGAGGACCCGTTCGGTCGAATGCACGTCGAGCGCTTCGATGAGCAGCTCCGAGACGATCAGGATCTGCGTTCCGATCATGTGGTAGTCGCCGCTCGACCAGGTGGCCTGCTGGCGCTGCTTGATCGCGGCGAGGTCAGGTGTGGCGATCACGTCAGTCACGGTGGTCTCCTCCACTCGGTTGAGAAACGTCCATACGTGGATGTGCCATCTTGATCGGAGGCGAACCCCCTTGCATCGGCTGGCTGTGCCCGCGCAATGTCCCCGGGAGGGCTGTGACCCAGCCTGTGACGCGGCGGCGGTCAGTCCGCGGCGAGGAGGGCCGGGTTATCGACCTCGGCGGCGAGAACCCGCGCCGCCTCGGCCGCCGCCGGGTCGCCCAGGCGGCCGCGGTGAAGGTAGGCCCGCGCCACCATCTCGCGCATGCCGGTTCGCGCCGCCAGCGCCTCCAGGTCGGCGATCCACCGGGCCGCTTCCGGTCGACCATGGTTCAGCGCGAGGGCGCACAGCGCGTCCAGACAGAAGGCCTCGACCCACAGCCACGCATCCGGGAGACGCACGCATCGGGTCCGCGCCTCGGCCACCCAGCGGATGGCCGCCTCCCCGTCGCCCCGTCGATCCGCCACCAGGCCGATGCCCCGCGCGGCGATCCCCTCCCAGCATGGGTCGCCGAGCTGGATCGAGAGCTCGTAGGCATGCTCGTACTTCGCCGCCGCGTCGTCGGTCCGGCCCTCGGCCAGGTCCACCCCGGCCAGGAGCGACTCGGGGAGTGGGATGAACGCCGTCCACCGCAGCCGTCGGGCCGATCCGACCGCACGTTCGAGCGCGTTGCGAGCCGCCGGCAGCTCACCGCGCAGCAGATGGCCGCGACCGATGAAGGTCAACGCCCAGGCCCGTGCGGTGCCGGCGTCCGCCTCGTCCGCCAGTCGCAGCGCCTCGTGCAGTGCCCGTGACGCGTCGGCATGGCGGCCGACGTCCGTCAGGGCCACGCCCTGCATGGCGCGCGCCCATGCCCGCTCCGCTGGGTCGTCCGCGGCGAGGGACACCGCCCGGGCCAGCCAGCGTTGTGCGCGGTCGTAGCGTCCGCGCAGCAGCTCGACGAAGCCCAGCTCGCGGTGTGCGTGCGCTGACGCCGCATCGGCGCCCGTGCGCTCGGCGACAGCGATCGCCTCGTGGAGGATCCCGGCACCTTCGCCGTCGCGCCCACGCACGCCGTGGACGAGCGCCGACCCCAGCGCCAGCAGCGAACTGCCCTGCAGATCCGCGAGCTCGGTGGCAAACGCGTCCTCGACCGCGCCGCGCAGCGCGCCGATGGCGCTGTCGATCGCTCCCGCGTCCATCGCCGCCTGGCCTGCCTCGAGGCGAGCTGCGACGCTGGCTCGTGTGCTCACCCGCCGGGTGCGCCCGTGAGCGCTGGTCGCTTCCGCGGCCTGCAGGACCGCCGGACCTGGGTCAACCCCGAGTTCCTCGCGGAAGAGGGCGACGCAGGCAGCGCGCTGACGATCCGCGGCCGCCCGGTCGCCGGCGGTCGCGTACGCTCGGATCAGCAGCTCCTGGGCATCCTCGTCGAGCCCGTTGGCGGCGACGATGCGACCGGCCAGCTCGATCGCGCGCTGCGCATCCCCGATGGCGAGCCTGGCCCGAGCGGCCTCGCGCAGGACGTCGTCGGCGGCGCCCGCCAGTCGGCGGCGTTCGATCTGCAGCCACACCTCGTACGCGGGGCTGGAAGGGAATGCCATGCCCTCCAGGAGCTCGCGGCCGAGACCGGGGATGGCCAGCGCCTGGATCCACGTGCCCGTGGTCAGCGCCCGGATATCGATGAAGGTACCCGGAGGGACGCGCAGGTGCACCCGCTCGCCCCCGATCGGGACGACCGGGCCGAGGAGCCGCCGCAGCTGGGTGAGGTTCCAGCTGAGCGCATTGAGCGGATCGTCGGCGTCAGCGAAGAGGAGTTCCGCCAGCCACTCCCTGCTCGGGGCCGACTCCGTGGCCGTCAGGTAGGCGAGAAGGGCCCACGTCTTGCGTCCGCGTGGTGGAGTCTGCCGGACGCCATCCCGCTCGATGGATGGGATGCCCAGGAGATGGACCGCGAGCAACCCTGCCACCGGTGCAGTGTGCCACCGCGGACCGGT
>JACDAV010000114.1 GCA_013695255.1 Chloroflexota bacterium | reverse complement strand
GCTCGACACGCGGCGACCTTGCCTTGCGCGGCGAGCCTGTCGATCACCGGGCGGTAGGCGACCGCGTCTTCTCGCGAGAGGTACCCGATCGTTGCCCCGTCGCCGCTCGACGTGACCACGGCGACGCGGACGGCGTTCGGGTCGTAGGGGTTCGTCGGCTCGGGCAACAGGATTGCCGTGTGGTAGCGGTCGCGGGGACCGTCGATCGTTCGTCCGCCCGCGAGCCGTTCGAGGGAACCTTGATACGACCCTTCGCCGACGACGTTGACCGTCTTCCGCACGGGCTCGAACAGGACCGCGTCGACTTCGAGCTTCCCCTTCAGGTCGCCGACGGGCCATGTCGTGATCGGCCCGGGCGGCGGCCACGTTGGCGGAGCCGACGTACTGCCGAACAGCCGCTTTAAGAAGCTCAACGTCGCGGTCCCTCCAATAGCCTCCCGGACGGCGGTCGCAGGATCGCTAATCCACGCGCGGATGCTCGCACGTCAGCAACCGCGTTAGCGACGCCGGGAGACGGGGGCAGACGACGGCGGACGCCTACGGCGTGTCGGGGCCGGATCTGAACTCAGAACGGACGTCAGCGGACCACGGCGGACGGGTTGCGACGACTTTCAAGACCGCCGCAATCGACCGCTCTGCCACCTCTCCCGGGCGCGCCGAGGATAGCAGGGCCCGTTCAGGGCAAGACTCGCAGCGAGCCCAGAACCTCGTCGAGCGAGGGCGCCGGGGAGGCCGGCCCGGAGGCGTCGACGTTGCGCAGGACGAGGAACGAGGAGGCGTCCGTCGTGACCAGCGCGCCGTCCAGCCGGGCCCGGATGCCCGGACCATCGCCCTCGTCGAGGATGCGGTGATCGAAGCCGAACACGATTGCCCTGCCGACCTCGAGCTCTGCCCGCCGCCGCTCGATCGCCGTCTCCACGGACAGGGCGGCGTCGAGGGCATCGAGCACGAAGTCGGCGCCCAGCCCGAGGCCGATCGGCGGGATGCGCGGCTCGACCGCCACGATCGCCACCGTCGACGCGAGGGCGCCCGTGCCCCGAGCGGCCGGATCGACGCCCAGGAAGACGAGCCGGACCCGCGAACCCTGCGACCCGATCGCGCTGAACAGTCCCCGGGCGCCGGCGTAGTCGCGTTCGAGCTCGGCGCGGGTGTCGGGATCGAAGAGATCCGCCTCGTCGAGCGCAAGCCAGTCGGGCGGGAGCGACAACGCGACCCGGGCCGCGGGGACATCGTGCTCCTGCCACTCGGCCGGTTGCACGGGAGGCTCCGGCGTGGGCGTCGGCGGACTGGCGGCGCGGCAGCCGACGAGCAGGGCGCACGCCAGCGCCGCGGCCAGGCGCATCGTGGCCAGGCGCATCGTCGCCAGGCGCCTCAGCGTCCGTCCGCCGTCCGGGCGGTCGCGGTCACGCCAGCCCGGTGATCCGGTCGCGACGCAGATACGCCCGCAACACCTCGGGGACGACGACCGTGCCGTCCGATCCCTGGTACGTCTCGAGAATCGCCGCCACCGTCCGCGCCATCCCGAGGGCGGACCCGTTGAGGGTATGGACAAGCTCCGGCTTCCCGCCCGCCTCGGGTCGATGGCGGATCGCCATGCGTCGGGCCTGGTAGTCGCGAAAGTTCGAACAGGAGCTGACCTCGAGCCAGCGCTCGACACCCGGGGCCCAGACCTCGAGGTCGTACTTCCTGGCCTGGACGAAACCCATCTCGCGGGTGCTCATCAGCAGCACCCGGTACGTCAGGCCGAGCTGCTGGAGCAGCGACTCCGCGACGCCCGTCATCCACTCGAGCGCCTCGCCGGATGCCTCGGGCCGCTCGAACAGCACCATCTCGACCTTGTCGAACTGGTGGACGCGCAGGATGCCGCGCGTGTCCTTGCCGGCCGCCCCCGCCTCGCGGCGGAAGCACGGCGTGTACGCGCAGTACCGGACCGGCAGCTGACCGGCAGGCAGGATCTCGTCCCGGTGCAGGTTGGTCACCGGAACCTCCGCCGTGGGCACCAGGTAGAGGCCGTCGCGCGGGACGACATACATCTGGTCCTCCTTGTCCGGGATCTGACCGGTGCCACGAACGCTGTCCTCGTTGACGACGACCGGCGGCCAGATCTCCGTGAAGCCCCAGTCCGCGGTGAGGGT
>JACDAV010000104.1 GCA_013695255.1 Chloroflexota bacterium | reverse complement strand
CCCGTCACTCGCCGGTGAAATCGGGCGACCGCTTCTCCAGGAACGCCCGAAGGCCCTCAGCGTGATCGGCCGTCCGACCGGCCACCCCCTGGAGGTCCGCCTCGTACTCGAGCGTCTCGGTCCAGCCCGCCTCCAGCGCCCGCTGCAGGGCTCGCTTGGTCAGCCCGACGGCCGTCGGCGACCCGGCCGCGATGCGCTCGGCGAGCTGCCGGGCCACGGCCAGCAGGTCGTCCGCCGGGACGACCCTCGACACCAGCCCCGCGCCGAGCGCGTCCTCGGCCGAGAGCGCGGTCCCGGCCAGCGCCATCTCGGCGGCGCGCGCGGCGCCGATCAGCCGCGGCAGGAGCCACGTGGCTCCGGAGTCCGGGACGAGCCCGACCCGCCCGAAGGCGAGGCTGAAGCTGGCACCCTCGGCGGCCACGCGCACGTCGCAGGCCAGCGCGAGCGACGCGCCAGCGCCGGCTGCCGCGCCGTTGATCGCGCCGACGATCGGCTGGGGAAGGCTCCGCATCGCGCTCACGATCGGGTTGTAGCGCTCCCGAAGCTCGGTTTCGAGCGCCGCGGCACCGGGCTCCTGCCGCTCGCGGAGGTCCTGGCCGGCGCAGAAGGCTCGCCCGGCGCCGGTCAGGATGACCGCCCGCACCGTCGCGTCGCGGCGAACGGCCGTCAGAACCTCGAGGAGCTCGCGCTTCAGCGGCACGGTCATGGCGTTGAGGGCATCCGGCCGGTCGAGCGTGATCGTCGCCACGCGGCCGGTGACGTCGAAGCGGAGCGCCGTGAATTCGGGGACAGCCCGGGCCGCCATCGCGGTCAGGCGCTGGGGCTGAGGGCGAACTCGACCAGCCGGCCGTCGACGAGCTCGAAGACCCGCCGGTCGATCGGCTCGTCGGCACCGCCGGAGTGCTCGACGACGAAGTCCGCGAAGAGCTGGGCGAACTCGTCGTCCTCCGGTCCGAGTGCTCCGGCCACCAGGAGGTGTCGCTCCGGCAGACCGATCATCACCCGGCCCGACGGGCGGAGCTCGTGCTCGAGGTGCGCCCGAACCTCCGGCAGCAGCACCCTCACGGCATCCCAGCCGTCGCCCGTGTCCGAGGATACGAGCCGGCGGTCGCCGGACACCTCGTCCGTCCATGGCGCGGTCGCCGACCACCGGGCCAGGTTGCGAAGCGCCTCGTCGCGGAGAGCCACGGGCTCGATCCCCCACGACCGGAGGTGGTCGCCGTTGACGATGACGTCGAAGCCGCCGGCCTGCAGCGAGTAAACCAGGGGCAGATCGCACGGGCCCTCGTCGATGAGCGGCGCCGCATGGCCGCGCGACGTCGGCACGCCGAGCGTCGCCGTCTGCACCTCGTCGAACGGGACGCCCTGCGTTCCGACCGGCCGGAGCGTCGGATAGACGAGTCCGGCGGCGTGCGGCCAGTCGTGCTCCGGGGAGTCCAGGATCGAGGTCGGCGTGTCGGACGGCGGCACGTGCCCGCTCACCGGGGCGTCCGGATCGATCGGTGCCAGCAGGTCCGGCGCGGCATCACGCCAGGCCGGCTGGGGCTCATCGCCGAAGTCGCGAGCCCGGTCCGCGCCCACGTCGCTTGGCTCGCGCTCGAGCGCACGGCGCCTGATCTCGGCCGGGTCGTCCGTCGCGGGATCCCAGGTCATCGGCCGCCCCGCATTCGCTACCGTCCCTGCCACTCGGCCGGGCGCTTCTCGAGGAACGCCGTCGTCCCCTCCCGCATGTCATCGCTGGCAAAGAGCAGGAAGAACGACCGACGCTCGAACTCGATGCCGGCCTCCAGCGGCAGCTCGAAGGCGTGGTTGACGACCTCCTTGGCGACGATCGTGGCCAGCGGCGGCATGGCCGCGACACGGGCGGCGAGCTCGAGCGCCGACTCGACCGTCGCCTCGGTCGGAACGACCCTCGTCACGAGCCCGTGAGCCTCCGCCTCCCGGGCGTCCATCGTTCGGCCGGTCAGGATCATCTCCATCGCCCGGGCCTTGCCGATGGCCCGGGTGAGCCGCTGGCTGCCTCCGGCCCCGGGGATGAGCCCCAGCCGGATCTCCGGCTGGCCAAAGCTCGCGTCGTCGCCCGCGACCAGCAGATCGCAGAGCATGGCGAGCTCGCACCCGCCGCCCAGCGCCACGCCGCGCACCGCCGCGATGAGTGGCTTGCGGATCCGCTTCAGGCGCTCCCAGCCGTCGAACTCGTTGTCGACCGTCAGGCTGACCGGTGTCTCGTCCGCGAGCTGGCGGACGTCGACCCCCGCCGCGAACGCTCGCGTGCCGCCGGTGATGACGATGGCGCGGCAGGACGGATCGTCGTCGAGCGCCTCGACCGCGTCGACCAGCTCCGCGAGCAGGGCGAAATCGATCGCGTTGAGCGCCTCGGGCCGGTGCAGCGTGATGAGCGCCACATGCTCGACCGCACCCGCCGACGACTCGGCCGGGAACGCGACGCGGATGCGCGATGGGGCCATCGACGGGGCGCTCTCCGGCACGTGCCTCCCTCCGTGTGCCGCCACAGTAGCCGATGCGACCGGCGGGCCGGCGCGCCCACGGCACGGCAACGCCAGCGGGCGGTTCAGCGGCGGCGCTCGTCGAGCCAGCCGGCGTCCGTGCCCGTCCGCCGTGGAGCATTGGCCGCGAGCGCCAGCGATCCGGGGTCGCCGTCCGGGGGCGGATCGGGCGGACGCGCTCGGGCCCGCGCGGTCGCCTCGGTCGACCGGTAGAAGCCGGCCAGCGCCTCGTTGAAGAGCCCCGCCCGCCGGACCGTCACGACGTGGCCGCAGTCCGGCGCGACGAGGAGGCGACCATCGGGCAGGAGCCGCGAGATCCCCCACGCGTGATCGACCGGCACGAATGGGTCTCGGTCGCCGCACACGACCAGCGCCGGCAGCTCGATCCGGCGGAGGTCCCGCGGCGCGAGGAGCGGCTGCGCGGCGACGTCGGCGGCGATCGCCGGCAGCAGCCGCCGCCAGGCGCCCTCCCCCTGGACCGGATCGTGCCGGCGACCGAGCTCCGCCGCCCAGGCCGGGTCCTCGCGACCGACCCGAGCAGGGTCCATCAGCCGCCGGGCGACGCTGGCCCGCGGCTCGCGCTGGGTCGTGATCCCGACCACGGCCAGCGTCCGCAGCCGCTCCGGGTGGCGGGCCGCGAACTGGAGGGCCGTCATCGCGCCCATCGAGAACCCCACGAGGTGGAAGGTCGTCAGCCCGATGGCGTTCACGAAGCCCTCGAGGTCCTCGACGAGCCAGTCGTACCGGAACCCGTCGGCAGCGTCCCAGCGTGTCCCCGCGTGCCCGCGGGCGTCCGGGACGTGGACCAGGAACGCCCGGGCGAGGAGCGGGATCTGGGCCGCGAAGTCCTCGCGCCCGGCAGACGTGGCCCCGTGCAGCAGGACGACCGGCGGTCCCGCCCCGTGGACGTCGTAGGCGATGTCGAGCCCGTTGGCGAGGACGGTTGGCACGCGGGGCAGTGTATCGGCGGTCGCGGGCGGCCCGGCCGCGCCTACAATCGACGGGTGACCGCGACCGATCCGCGACCTGCCACGCGCGTCGAGCGCGACTCGATGGGTGAGATGGAGGTCCCGGGCGACGCGCTGTACGGGGCGTCGACCCAGCGTGCCGTCCTCAACTTCCCGATCTCCGGGCAGCCATTCCCGCGCCGGTTCCTGCGCGCGATGGCGCTTGTCAAGCGGGCGGCGGCCGAGACCAACGGCGCACTGGGGCTGCTGGACGACGACCTCGTCGAGGCGATCGCTGCGGCGGCCCAGCAGGTGGCCGATGGCGCGCACGACCGACACTTCCCGCTCGACGTCTACCAGACCGGCTCCGGCACCTCGACGAACACCAACTTCAACGAGGTCATCGCCCGGCTGGCATCGCAGCGGCTCGGTGGGCGGCCCGTCCATCCGAACGACGACGTCAACCGTTGCCAGAGCTCCAACGACACGGTCCCGACGGCGATGCAGCTGGCCGGGGCCCTCGCCGTCGACGCGGAGCTGCTGCCGGCGCTGGAGGAGCTCCGGGCTGCGCTGGCCGCGAAGTCGGACGAGTTCTGGCCGATCGTCAAGACCGGTCGGACGCACCTGCAGGACGCGACACCGATCCGGCTGGGACAGGAGTTCCGCGGCTATGCCGGCCAGGTGGAGGAGGCGATCCGCCGCGCGACCGCCGCCCGTGACGAGCTGCTCGTCGTGCCGCTCGGCGGGACCGCCGTGGGCACGGGCCTCAACGCGCACCCCGAGTACCCCGGCCGCGCCTGCCGTCGTCTCGCCGAGCTGACCGGCCTCGCGGTTCGCGAGACGGACAACCACTTCCACGCCCAGGCGTCGCTCGACGCCGTCGTCGCCGCCCACGGCGGCCTCCGGAGCGTCGCGCTCGGGCTGTGGAAGATCGCCTCGGACATCCGGCTGATGGCGATGGGGCCGCGGGCCGGGATCGCGGAGCTCGGCCTGCCGGAGACGCAGCCCGGGTCGAGCATCATGCCCGGCAAGGTCAACCCGGTGATCGTCGAGTCGCTGACGATGGTGGTGGCGCGGGTCGTCGGAAACGACGTGACGATCGGCTTCGCGCAGACCGGCTCGCTCCTCGAGCTGAACGTGATGATGCCGGTGGCGGCCGTGGCGTTGCTCGAGTCGGCGACCCTGCTCGCCGCGTCCGCCCGGAACCTCGCGACCCGCACCGTCGCCGGCCTGACGGCCACCGAGCGCGGCCCGCAGCTCGTGGAGCAGGGGCTGATGCTGGCCACCGCGCTGGCGCCGGTCATCGGCTACGACGAGGCGGCGAAGCTGGCCAAGGAGGCGTTCCGCTCCGGCCGGACGATCCGCGAGCTGGCGCTCGAGCGTGGGATCGAGCGGGACCGTCTCGACGAGCTGCTCGATCTCGCCACGATGACCGAGCCGGGTCTCCGGGATCAGCCGGCCCCCGGTTGAGCCCACCGTCCCGGTGCTCCGGGCCGCCGGTACAATCCGCGGCGATGACCTCGACCCGCCTGTGGGACCGCGCCGCGAGCCTGCCCGTGCCGGCCGGACAGCGCCGGCGCGCCGAGCTGGCCTCGCTGCCGACGACGCAGCTGCCCTCGCTGGACGAGCTGTTCAGCTTCATGCGCGACGCCGAGCTCCGGTTCGAGACGCTGCGGATGCGGATCGAGGAGCGGACGTTCACGGCGCGCGGCAACCAGGTCGTCGCCCTCGACGTCGCCATGCGCCACCCGGGATGGGCAAAGGTGACGACCAGCGAACCGGCGCTCGGCGCGGCCGGCAACTTCGAGATCTGGGTCAGCGATGGCGCCATCGTCCGCACGTTCTCCGGTCCGCACCGCCTGGGGACGGAGCGGCCCGTGCGCAACCGGGTCCGCGGGCTGGACGCCGACTTCCCGGGCGCATCGCGCGTCTACCAGCCGCTCACGGCCCTCCCGTCGGAGACGCTGCCGGAGACGTTCGTGCATCCAGCCGGGTACTGCCAGAACGTGCTGGCGACGGGCCGCCTGTGGATCTCCGGTATCGACACCGTGGCCGGCCGCGAGGCGATCGTCGTCGAGTGCGCGCATCCCCGGGTGATCGAGATGGCCGCCGACCGGCCGGACTTCCACCTCCAGGTGGCCGTCGATCGTGGCGACGGCGTGATCCTCCGACTGATCGAGACGATCGGCGGCGACCTGACCCGAGAGGCGGTGGCGACGAGCTACCAGCCGGACGCGTCGCTCCCACCGAGCATCTTCGACTTCGAGTTCCCGGCCGCCACGACGATGCTCTACTGATCGGGGCGCGATCGCCGGAACTCCCGATGAACGGGCGACCGTGCGGCCGCCCGTTCAGGGGGTTCCGTGGACCGAAGGGGCCGCCGAAGCAGGCCCCGACCGGGTCGGCAGCGTTCCCTAGCGGTGCACCTTGTAGACCCGGACGTAGTCGAAGTCGGCCGTCATCACGAGGTCCTCGGGCGGCGACCCGGGCTGGTTGACCTGGGCGCCCATGGCCACGAGGCCGATCTGGAGATCGGAGCCGAGGTGGTGCGCCCACGTGCCGCCCTTCGTCCAGGTCGTTCCGTCCGAGCTCGTGTAGACCGTGTACCGCTCCGCGCCGCCATACACGCCGCCGGCGTTGCCGGAGCCGCTCGTGCGCTTCACGATCCGCAGATACGTCCAGTCCTCGCCGACCGGGCCGGCGACCATGTTGCCGTACTGCTGGTAGCCGGCCGGAACCGGTGAGACCTCCTTGGCGAACTCGGTCTGCCGGGTGTTCCAGTTGGCGAACTCGACGAGCTTGATGAAGTTGTCGTCGTCGTCGTACAGGACCAGGCCGGCCTGCGAGTAGTTGAAGCAGCAGCCGTCGGGGACATTGAACCGGAGCCTCGTCTCGACGACCCAGTTCCCGCTGGGCGCGTCCGTCACCAGCACGGACGCGCTGTTCGAGCCCGTGTGCAGGTCGGCGCGCTGGATCTCCATCGTCAGCACGCCGCCGGCCTCCGTGCCATTCGGCTCCCGGATCCACTCCCAGTCGCCGGACACCGTCGTGTCGTTGAACTCGTCAGACCAGATGAGCTTCCCGAGCCGGTCGCGCTGGGCGAGCTTCAGCCGGTGGTTGGTGTCCTCGCCGGGCTGGGCCGCGGGGGCCGCCTGTGGCGTGTCGGACGGACCGGAGCCGCCGTTCAGCGTCGGCCAGCCGTTCACCCAGTCGATCGCGTCGAGCAGGATGGGACGCTTCGTGAAGCCGACCTCGCCCTCGAAGTACGGGTCGTTGACGTCGACCGCGTGGTAGATCGTCCACCACTGGCCGTCGA
>JACDAV010000067.1 GCA_013695255.1 Chloroflexota bacterium | reverse complement strand
GGAAGGTGACCGTGCCGGCAGGAAGATCACGACCCACGCTCCCGATCATGCACGGTCCGGCGCCATCCCTGCCAGTGGATTGGATAGGCCGCCGCGTACGGGACGGTCGAGCTGATACTCGAGAATTGCCGCTGAGCGGGACTAACGGACACCCTGAAGGCCGATCGCGGATCACGCTCGAGATCGAGACGGTCAGTGCCAAATTGGCAGCGGCGACAGCACGCCTCCACGACATCCAACTGACGGAGCGACCGCTCAGGATCACGAAGAAGATGGTCAACGACACCATTGCGCAGTTCGAGGGCATCCTCGAACGCGCCCCGCTCGACACGAGGGTCGCCACCGTAAGGGACCTCTTCGAGCGCGTCGACGTGGACAGCCGCGAGTTGAAGGCCGTCGCAGTCTGAAACGTGACGACCGATCAGGGTGCTAACCGGTCGGACGCAGTAAGTGAGTGGCTCCGGCGGTAGGACTCGAACCTACGACCAAGCGGTTAACAGCCGCCCGCTCTACCACTGAGCTACGCCGGAGCGAGGAGCCGCCGGGCGTCGCGCCGGGCGGCGAGCGAGACCCGGACGAGGCCGGTCGCGCCGCGCGGAAGGATACCAGAGGGCGTCCCCGCGCTATCCTTCCCCGGTGGGCCTGATCTCATCCGGCGACCTGCTCGCCCGCCTGGACGCCGGCGATCCGAGTCTCCGCATCTGCGACGTTCGCTGGTACCTCGGCAAGCCGGGCGGAGCGCGGGAGGCATACGACGCGGGCCATCTCCCGGGCGCCATCTTCGTCAGCCTCGATCGGGATCTCGCCGCCCCCTCGGGGGCCGGCCGACATCCGCTGCCCGAGCCATCGGTCTTCGCCGCGCGGATGGCTGCCCTGGGAATCGGCTCCGAGCACGACGTCGTCTGCTACGACGACGCGGGCGGGACGATCGCGGCGCGCCTGTGGTGGATGCTCGACAACCTGGGCCATCGACGCGTCGCCATGCTCGACGGCGGCCTCCCTGCCTGGGTCGAGGCGGGCGGCCAGCTGACGCGCGAGGAGCCGCGACACGCGCCGGCAAACCTGGAGCTGGCCGACCGATGGTCCCGCGTCGTCGACCGCGCGGAGCTCAGGGAGCGGCTCGGCACCGTCGCCCTTCTGGACGCCCGGGCCGGCGAGCGATACCGCGGCGAATTCGAGCCCCTCGATCCGGTGCCGGGGCATATCCCGTCGGCCGTCTCGGTCCCCACCGCCGGGAATCTCGACCGTGCAGGGCGCTTCCGCGCGCCCGAAGCGCTCCGCGAGCGGTTCGCGCCGTTCGCCTCGAACCCGGCCGGCGTGGTGACGTCCTGCGGGAGCGGCATCACCGCCTGCCACAACGCACTGGCCATGCGGCTGGCCGGCCTCGCGGACCCGATCCTTTACGCGGGCTCGTTCAGCGACTGGTCGCGCGCGGGCGAGCCGGTGGCGGCCGGCCCGGAGCCCGGGCCACCGGGCGCCACGCCGGGGGTGTGAGCGGCTTCGCCGGGCGGCTCGGAGACGGCGCTCGGCGTCCTCGGCGGCTCGATGGTCAGCACCCACGCCGCCTGCACGCCGAAGAAGATCAGGATCGCCAGGATGACGCCCTCGACCTGGAGGGGCGTCAGCGCCGGCACGACCGCACGAGCGATCTCGGGCGCCACGGCAATGACCGTGATGACGGCGTAGACCGGCAGCGCAGCCCACTCGATCACCTTCAGCAGGCGCGGGCAGTCGTACTCCTCGCGGAGCGTCCGGACGAACCAGCCCACACCCACCATGCCCATCACCCCCGCCGACGCGAACGTCGCCCGCCACAGGAGCCCGACGTCCGGCGCGACGAGTGACAGCACGGACATCGCGCCAGGCAACAGGAAGTGCAGGGACACCGCCCAGGCCATGGCGCGGCGTGCCGGATCCAGCCGCCACGACTCCCGGCTCTGGACGACCACCCACCACAGGCCGAGCAACGTGAAGCTGATGCTGCTGGTGGTCGTGTAGAACGTCTCCGAGGTCACCGGTCTGCCCTCCCCCGCTGCGGGCGGTGATCGTAGCAACCGCTTCGTCCCAACCTGCAAGCAGCCTGCAACCGGGGCTGCCCAGCCGGAGTGCGCGTTGGTCCGGGCCGCGCCGCACACTCGGGCCCATGGGCAACGGGACATCGGTGTTCGGGGACCTCGTGCGCGGTGGGCTCGCCGGGGCCGCCGGCACCTGGGTGATGGATCAGGTCACGACCGCCATGGCGTCGGCGCAGTCGGCGGATATCACCGCGCAGGAGGAACGGGCGCAACCCAACGGCCAGAGCTCGATCGCGAACCTCGTCGATCGGGTCGCGTCGGCGACCGGGACGGAGCTCAGCGATGAGCAGAAGTCACGGGTCTCGCAGGTCGTGCATTACGGGCTCGGGGTTGTCCCAGGGGCCATCTTCGGAGTCCTGCGCCGGCGGCTCCCGCTGGTCGGCGCCGCGGGCGGCCTGTTCTATGGATTCCTCGTCTGGGCACTGAACGACGAGTACCTGAACACGCAGCTTGGGCTCTCGGCGGCGCCGGACGCCTACCCGCCGGAGACGCACTGGCGGGGCCTGGTCGGCCATCTCGTCCTCGGCGCGACCACCAACTCCGGGATCGACGCCCTCGGCGGCTGAGCGGGGCAACTACTCCAGGTAGTCGCACGAACGTCCGCCAACGTCCGCCGAGGACGCGTTCACGAACGAAACGGGCAGTTTGGCGGCGTGGGGGTCGGAAACCCGGATTCGCGACCGCGCCGCACCGTAGGCTGCGCCGATGCTGTCTCTCCTGTACCTCATGGTCCGGGTGCTCGCCCGTCTCCTCGTCACCAGTGGCCTGGACGATGGCTCGA
>JACDAV010000039.1 GCA_013695255.1 Chloroflexota bacterium | reverse complement strand
GCCACGCCCCTCTCGCCGACCGACATCGCGCTCGGCAATCTCGTCTGGATGGCGGTCCGGATGGCGATGGTCGCAGCCGTCTTCACCGGCGTCATCGTCCTTCTCGACGCCGCCCACTCGCCGCTGGTCGTCCTGGGCATCCCGGTCGCGGTCCTGACGGGGATGGCGTTCGCGGCTCCGATCACCGCGTTCTCGGCGACGCAGCGGACGCCGGCCCGGTTCAACGTCATCTTCCGGTTCGGGATCACCCCCCTGTTTCTGTTCTCGGGGACGTTCTTTCCAATCGAGTCGCTGCCCGGCGTGCTCCAGCCGATCGCCTGGCTGTCGCCGCTCTGGCATGGCGTCGACCTGGCACGCGGGCTCGTGCTCGGCACGGTCGGCCAGCAGCCGGCCCTGATGCTGGCCCACGTCGCGATCCTGGTCGCGATCGTCCTCGTCTCGTCGTGGCTTGCGGTCCGGCTGATCGAGCGCCGGCTGATCCGCGGATGACGCTGCCGCTTCGCGTTGCGCCGCCGCTGCTGTTCGGCAGCCGTCGGGCGCTCCGGCTGATCGAACGGAACCTGTACGTCTACCGGCACGGCTGGATCGTCCTCGTGTCCGGATTCTTCGAGCCGCTCTTCTACCTCCTCAGCATCGGGTTCGGGTTGGGGCAGCTCGTGGGCAACGTCCCGGGGCCCGGGGGCCGGGAGATCCCGTACCAGCTGTTCATCGCGCCCGCGCTCCTCGCCAGCTCGTCGATGAACGGCGCGGTCACCGAGGCGACCTTCAACTTCTTCTTCAAGCTGAAGTACCAAAGGACGTTCGAGTCGATCCTGTCCACGCCGCTGTCGACGGCCGACATCGCCCTCGGCGAATTGGCCTGGGCGTTGATCCGCGGGGCGCTCTACACGGCCGGGTTCCTCGTGGTCATGGTCGTCCTGGGGCTCGGCGTGTCGCCCTGGCTGCTGCTGACGCTGCCGGCTGCGCTGCTGATCAGCTTTGCGTTCGGCGCGGTCGGGATGGCCGCCACGTCGTTCATGCGGACGTGGCAGGACTTCGACCTGATCCAGCTCGTCATCCTGCCGATGTTCCTGTTCTCCGGCACGTTCTACCCGCTCGACGCCTACCCGGAAGGGCTCCGGCTGCTGGTCCAGCTGACGCCGCTCTACCAGGGCGTGGACCTGCTCCGCTCGCTCGCCGTGGGGGTGGTCGACGTGAGCACCCTCGTCCACGCCGTCTATCTCGCCGTGATGGGCGTGGCCGGCCTCCTGGTCGTCTCGCGGCGCCTCGACAAGCTGCTGCTGCGGTAGCCATTCGCGGGGTGCCACGGAGGCGCCACGGAGGCGCGCAGCCGGCAGATACCATCCCGGATGGTGCAAGCCGTCCGCCGAGCCGAAATTCCTGGCGTTTACCAGCCCGCGTGGTGCAGGGCACCCCGGCCTCGCCGGATACCAACCCCGGTGGTGCCTGACCGGACCGTCCGGCTCGGCGGTGCGGGAGGCGGCATGGAGCACCGTCAATCAGGTGACAAGAGGTCATCTCGCACTACGCGGGGTGGTATCTGCCAGACCGAGCGGCGCAGCTGTGCCTGTCGGCGACCCGCGGGGACAATTCACCCCTGATGGCCCGCCAGCACGACCGCGACGACCCGTCCACCCGACGAATGGAACTGGCCGCCCTGACTGCCGAGATCGTCGACTGCTTCCGCTGCCCGCGGCTCGTCGCCTGGCGGGAGCTCGTGGCCCGCGAGCGCGTCGCGCGCCATCGCGACGAGGTGTACTGGGGCCGGCCCGTTCCGGGGTTCGGCGACCCGGATGCGCGGGTGCTGATCGTGGGGCTCGCCCCCGCCGCGCACGGCGGCAACCGCACCGGCCGGGTGTTCACCGGCGACCGATCGGGCGACTTCCTGTGGCCGGCGCTTTACGCGACTGGGATGGCCGATCGGCCGGTGAGCCGGCGCGCGGACGACGGGCTTACGCTCCATGGGGCCTACATCGCGGCGGCCGTGCGCTGCGCCCCGCCGCTCAACCGGCCGACCGTCGAGGAGCGCGACACCTGCGCCCCGTATCTCGTCCGCGAGCTGGCGCTGCTCGATCGGGTCCGGGTGATCGTCCCGCTCGGGCAGATCGGGTGGGACGCGGCGCTCCGGACGGTGGCCTCGCTGGGGCATGTCGCGCGGCCACGGCCCCGCTTCGGGCACGGGGCGGAGGCGCGCGTCGGGCCGTACGCGTTCGTCGGCTCGTACCATCCGAGCCAGCAGAACACGTTCACGGGACGTCTGACCCCACCGATGCTCCAGGCGGTCCTCGCGCGTGCCCGGGAGCTCGCGGACGGCTGAGGGCAAGGGGCGCTCGGCGGCCGCGGGCCTGAGGGCCGAGGATCCGACCGCCTCGGCCCCACCTCTGCGTCATCTACCAACGGACGTGGTCGCGGACGCGCCAGCGAGGCCGGGATTGCCCGGCGCAGCGGCCGTCTGGGCGTGAAACGGGGGACTTGGCGCCGCGCCGGCGACGCCTGGAGTGGAATTGCGCTCCCGCGGCCACCCCGATTGGTGGATGGGGCAAACCGGCACCGCCGACGCGGACCGCCGCAAGAGCCCCGACCGCGATCCCGGACGCCCTCCCGCTACCATTCAGGCCCGATGGCCACCGAACGCGACCTCTACACGGTGCTGGGCGTCGAACGCGGGGCGTCCGACGCCGAGATCAAGCGCGCCTTCCGCAAGCTGGCCCAGCAGTGGCATCCGGACGTCAACAAGGAACCCGAGGCGCAGGCCCGGTTCAAGGAGATCAACGAGGCGTACCAGGTCCTGTCCGACCCGCAGCGCCGCCAGACGTACGACACGTTCGGGCGGGCGGGCCTGGGCCAGGACGGCGGCGGCTTCGAGGGCGGCTTCGGGGGCTTCGGCGACATCTTCGATGCCTTCTTCGGGGGGGCCGCTGCGGGTGCCCGTCGCGGCCGCCCGCAGGCCGGCTCCGACCTCCGTTACGACATCCGGATCAGCTTCGAGGAGGCGATCCGCGGGGCGGAGAAGGAGATCGAGTTCCCGGTGCTCGGGCGGTGCGAGACCTGCAGCGGCTCGGGCGCGAAGCCCGGCACGAGCTCGTCGACCTGCCCGCAGTGCAACGGCCGGGGGGAGGTCCGGGCGGTCCGCCAGACCATGCTCGGCCAGATGGTCAACGTCTCGACCTGCCCGCGCTGCCGCGGCGACGGCCGGATCGTGGACACTCCGTGCGAGACGTGCAAGGGCGACGGTCGAGTCGAGCGGAACCGGACGCTCCGGGTTTCCATCCCGCCCGGGATCGACGAGGGTCACCAGATCCGGCTCTCGAACGAGGGCGAGGTCGGCCCGCGGAGCGGCCCGGCTGGCAGCCTGTACGTCGTCGTCCACGTGACCCCGCACCCGGAGCTCCGGCGCGAGGGAACGGAGCTCGTCTACGAGGCCGACGTGTCGATCGCGCAGGCTGCTCTCGGCACGCGGCTGAGCGTCCCGACGGTCGACGGCGAGGAGGAGGTCGAGGTCAAGCCCGGCACCCAGCCCGGAACGGAGATCCGGCTGCGCGGCAAGGGCGTGCCCCACCTTCGCCGGTCCGGCTCACGCGGGGACCTGCACGTCTTCGTCAACGTCGCCGTGCCGACGAAGCTCAGCAGGCGGCAGCGCGAGCTGCTCGAGGAGCTGGCGCGTGAAGGCGGCGAGACGGTCTCGGCCAACGGCCGCGGCGGGCTGCGCGAGAAGCTCGGGCTCGGGTGAGCCGCTCGGCGGGCGAGCCGGCCGCCGGAGCAGACCGTGACGCCTGGCTGGAGCTGTCGGTCGTCGCGGACGTCGAGGCCGTCGAGGCCGTCAGCGAGATCCTCGGCCGCGTCGCGCCGGGCGGCAGCAGCGTCGAGCCGGCATTCGAGCTCGTCGCGGAGGGCCTCGAGGCTCGGGTGGACCCGACCCGACCCGCAACCGTCCGGGCCTACGTGCCGGCGCGGGATCGCGCGATCGCGGAGGCCGCGGTGGTGGAGGCGACGGAGGCTCTCGGCCACCTGCAGGCGTTCGGGCTTCGGCCGATCGGCGAGCTGACGACCCGGCTCGTCCACGAAGCCGACTGGGCCGAGGCCTGGAAGCGGCACTTCCCGGTGCTCCGCCTCGGACGGCGGCTGGTCATCCGTCCCACGTGGCGACGTCACCGGGCTGCGCTGGACGACGTGGTCTTGGCGCTCGACCCGGGCATGGCCTTCGGCACGGGGCTCCACCCGACGACCCGGCTGTGCCTGGCGGCGATCGAAGCCCTGGCGGACCGCGGCGTGCTCGCCGGTCGTCGGGTGCTCGACGTGGGCTG
>JACDAV010000420.1 GCA_013695255.1 Chloroflexota bacterium | reverse complement strand
GACGGATCGCACAGGCCGTCGGCGGGCTGCCGGGCAAGCGAATCGCGTTCCTGGGGCTGGCGTTCAAGGCCGACACGGACGATGTCCGGTCGTCTCCCGCCCTCCAGCTGGCGGCGCGGCTGCTGTCGGAGGGAGCGGACCTGCGGGCCCATGATCCCGCCGCGGGGGGCAACGCCCAAATGGTGCTCCCGGACCTCGTCGTCGTGGCCGACGCCGCGGAGGCGCTTCGCGACGCCGACGCCGCAGTGATCGCCACGGAGTGGCCGGTCTACCGCGACCTGGACTGGGCCGCGCTTCGACCGACGATGCGGCGCCCGCTGATCATCGACGGCCGGCGTCTCCTGCCGGATGCCCAGCTTCGGGCGATGGGCTACGCGGTCGAGCGGATCGGCGACGGGGTGGCCGGGGAGTTGGAGCCAGCGCTCGCCCGCTGAGCCCGCCCACGTCGACTCCAACCCGTCGATCGCAGTCCACCCGAGCCCTCAGGAATGCCCGTTCGGGATCGGTTCGGGAGCCAGCGCTCCGGATGTCAATTCGGGCGTGTCCGGGCTGGCCACTCCCCGCGCCTCTCGAAGCAGGTCAGCGAGGGTCCGCTCCAGCGGGACCGACGGTCGCCAGCCCGTCAGCTGCCTCAGCAGTGAAGCGTCGCCGCGGATCTCCGCTGGATCGTCGACCCGGACGAGCCGCGGATCGACGGCGATCGTCGGCGCGATCCCGGCCAGCGCGCACAGCTGCTCGATCAGCGATCGAATGGGAGTGGCCCGACCCGTTGCCACGTTGACGATCACGGGACCGGCACCCAGGCGCCCGGACGCGGAGGCCTCGAGCAGGAGACGGTAGGCGCGCACGACGTCCCGCACGTCGCCGATATCGCGACGAACATCCACGTTGCCGGCCGGGATCGCGTCGGCCATGCCTCGCTGCACCGCGACGACGCGCTCCGCCATCGCCGGCAGCACGAAGGATGATCGCTGCCCGGGACCCGTGTGGTTGAACGACCGTGTCACCACGACGGGAAAGCCCCAGCGGACACCGGCCTCGACGGCCACGCCCTCCTGGGCCGCCTTGGAGACGGCATAGGGATGGCCGGGGTTCAGCGGGGCCGACTCGCTCAATGGCAGATCCTCGGGGCGCGGGGCGCCGTAGACATCCGAGGATCCCGTCACGAGCATCGGTGGCCGCTGGTCCAGCCTTCGGAGCGCCTCGAAGACCGCGAGGGTGCCTGCGACGTTCGCTCGGAATGCCTCCCCGGGATGGTTCCGTGCGTCCGGTGCAAAGGCCATTCCAGCCAGGTGGACGACAGCATCCGGCCGACCGCCGAACCACCCGACGAGCGCGGCGCCATCCGTGATGTCCAGCGCATTGGCAGCCGGCGCCGCGACGACTTCATGCCCGGCCCCTGCGAGCTCGCGCTGCATCCAGCGTCCGACGAAGCCCGTGGCGCCGGTGACGAACACCCTCATCGGCCGGGCGCCCTCACCGGGCGGGCGTGGGAACCTCCACCGGCTCGCCCCCCTCGGATCGCGTCCTCAGCCGCGTCAGGTCGGCGTCGATCATCATCTCGATCAGGCCGCGAAAGTCGACCTCCGGGACCCAGCCAAGGATCGATCGGGCCCGGCTCGCGTCGCCCAGCAGGTGGTCCACCTCGGCTGGTCGGTAGAGCTCCGGATCGACGACCACGTGGCGCTGGTAGTCCAGGCCGACGCGCGTGAAGGCGATCTCGCAGACCTCGCGGACGGAGTGCGAGACCCCCGTGGCGACGACGAAATCCGTCGGCTCGTCCTGCTGGAGCATGCTCCACATCGCCCGGACGTAGTCGCCGGCGAATCCCCAGTCGCGCTCGGCGTCGAGGTTGCCCATCCGCAGCTCGGTCGCCAGGCCCATCCTGATCCGGGCCGCACCGTCCGTGATCTTGCGGGTCACGAACTCCAGGCCGCGGCGTGGAGACTCGTGGTTGAACAGGATGCCGGACACCGCGTACATGCCGAAGCTCTCGCGGTAGTTGACCGTCAGGAAGTGCCCATACGCCTTGGCGACCCCGTACGGGCTGCGCGGGTGGAACGGCGTCTGCTCCGTCTGGGGGACCTCTCGGACCTTGCCGAACATCTCGCTCGACGAGGCCTGGTAGAAGCGGATGGC
>JACDAV010000410.1 GCA_013695255.1 Chloroflexota bacterium | reverse complement strand
CCGAGGAGGACTTCACGGGCCTGTTCGCCATCCCCGATCTCGACACGCGGCTCTGGTCCGTCGCCTGGGATGGCGATGCGGTCGCGGGTTCCGTCCAGACATTCGTGTGGAAGTCGGAGAACGACGTGCTCGGCGTCCGCCGCGGCTGGCTCGAGCACATCTCGGTCCGCCGGCCGTGGCGACGTCGCGGCGTCGCCCGCGCGCTCATCGCCGACGCGCTCCGGCGGCTCAGGGCGGCCGGCATGGACCAGGTGATGCTGGGCGTCGACTCGGAGAACGCGACGGGGGCGCTCGAGCTCTACCGCTCGCTCGGCTTCGAGGTCAAGGACAGCGGGGCGACGTATCGCAAGGCATGGGAGCCGGGCGGGCGGCTGGTGTAGTCAGGCGGCCCGGCGCCCGACGATGCGCCGCTGCACGCGCGAGCCGAACGGCAGACGCGTCAAACGCCCGCCGCAAACGCTCCCTTCCCCTCGAACTGCGTCCGGTAGAGCTCGGCATAGAGGCCCTCGGTCGAGAGCAGCTCCAGGTGCGTGCCGCGCTCGACGACCCGGCCCTGGTCGATGACGAGGATCTGGTCGGCATCGCGAACGGTCGACAGGCGGTGGGCGATGACGATCGAGGTCCGGCCGGCGAGCGCAGTCTCGAGGGCTCGCTGCATCGCGACCTCCGACTCGGAGTCAAGATGGGCGGTCGCCTCGTCGAGGACCACGACGTCGGGCGCCTTGAGGAACAGGCGGGCGATCGCCAGGCGCTGCTTCTCGCCGCCGGACATCCGGTAGCCCCGCTCACCGACGAGCGTGTCGAGCCCGTCCGGCAGCGACTCGACGAGCGGCAGGATCTGGGCCGCGCGCAGCGCCTCGACCATCTCCGCGTCGGACGCGGATGGCTTGGCGAAGAGCAAGTTGGCGCGGATGGTGTCGTGCAGCAGGTGCGCGTCCTGGGTAACCATGCCCACGATCCGGTGGATCGACTCGAACGTCGCGTCCCGCACGTCGACCCCGTTGATGCACACGGCGCCGGATCGCACGTCGTACAGGCGCGGGATGAGGTGGCTGATCGTCGTCTTGCCCGCCCCGGATGGCCCCACCAGGGCGACCAGCTGCCCCGGCGACGCGGTGAAGGAGACGTCGAACAGCACCTGCTGGGCCGGTGCCTGGTTCAGGACGGCGACCGACTCGAGCGACGCCAGCGACACCTCGTCCGCCCGGGGGTAGGAAAACGACACCTGGTCGAAGACGACCGTCGCGGGCCCGGACGGGATCGCCGCGGCGCCCGGCTTCTCCGCCACCATCGGCTCGAGATCGAGGACCTCGAAGACCCGGTCGAACGAGATGAGCGCGGTCATGATGTCGACCTGCACGTTCGACAGGGCTGTCAGCGGCCCGTAGAGGCGGTTGAGGTACGCCGTCAGCGCGACGAGCGTGCCGACCTGCAGCGCGCCGGTCGCCGCGAGCACCCCGCCCCACCCGTAGACGAGCGCGGTCGCGAGCGCGGCGGTGAACACGAGGGCCGCGCTGAAGAGCTTCGTGTAGACCGCGCGGGTGACCCCGATGTCGCGCACGCGCCCGGCCCTGTCCTCGAACGAGCGGATCTCGCGCTCCGGTCGCCCGAACAGCTTGACCAGCAGCGCGCCGGCCACGTTGAAGCGCTCGACCATGGTCGACGTCATCGCGGCGTTCAGGTTGTAGGACTCGCGCGCGATCGCCTGCAGACGGGTGCCGACCCAGTGGGCGGGCAGGATGATCACCGGCAGCAGCACGAGCGCGACGAGGGTCAGCTGCCACGACAGGATGGCCATCGCGATCATCGTGATGACGACGCTGACAACGTTCCCGATGACCGACGAGAACGTGTCGGTGAAGGCGCGCTGGGCGTCGAGGACGTCGCTGTTGAGGCGGCTCACGAGGGCGCCCGTCTGGGTCCGGGTGAAGAACGCGATCGGCATGCGCTGGAAGTGGGCAAAGACCCGCGTCCGCATGTCGTAGATGAGCCCTTCGCCGACCCGCGCAGAGAGCCAGCGCTGCCACAGCGAGAGGCCGCCCTCGACGAGCGCGAGCAGCGCCAGCAGCACGGCCAGCCAGATCACCAGGCCGGTGTCGCCGCGCAGGATCCCCTCGTCGATGATGCTCCGGTAGATCAGCGGCACGGCCGCCGTGAGCAGCGCCCCGAGGAGGATCAGCCCCAGGAAGACCGCGAGCATCCGATGGTACGGCTGCGCGAACCTGGCGATCCGGCGGACGATCCCCGGCCGCAGCGATCGGGACGTGATCGCGTCGTCCCGGGCGAACGACCGCCGCAGACCGCCCCCGCCCGGCGCGCTGCCGCCCCCTCCTCGGATGCTCACCCAACGAAGCCTAGCGGCCATGGGCCGTCCACCGCGCCGAGGCGCCTTGCGCGAGGGGCGCTCCGGGCGCCCCACCCGGCAGGACGGCGGCCATGCATGCCATGCACGGAATCTGTGGTCAGCGGGTGTAAGGACGGGCCGCTCCCGCACTCCCTCACTTCCGGTGCCCCGCAGGCTACGAATTGGGCCGTCTGGGTCCTGCAGCGCCCGACGAGTTGCCGTTTCGCAACCGCGTCAGCACCCGCCCGGCCGCGTCAGGAAGCGACCGCTTGCGCGACGATCACCACACGACCGCCGACTGGCCCCCGACAGGCGCCGGAGAAGACATCTGCGACCGCGGGCGGCCGCACCACCTCAGCCCAGTGGGTGGCGCCAGCGAAGGCCAGGGAACCGGCTGAAGTCGCGGTCGGTGGTGATCCACTCGCTCCCTGACTCGATGGCCAGCGCCGCGAGGTATGCGTCGGCGACGAGATTGCCCCTGGCGTCCGCCTGACGACACAGCCCGGCGAAGATCTCCCAGTGACGAGGTCCGGGGCCGAGCATGACCACGTTCGGTTGCGCCCGGAGGGTCTCGGCGAAGTCCAGCGCCTCCGCGACGGGCACGGGCGGGGCGAACACGCGGGGATGCGTCACGACGCGAACAAAGCCGCTCAGGACCAGCTCGGACAGGCCGAGTGGCTCAGCGGCTGCCACGCTGCCCAGGAGCCAGCGACGGTAGCGCGCATGGTCGGGCGTTCCCACGTGGAACGCGTAGACGAGGACGTTGACGTCCGGCAGGATCAGGGCCGGGATCCGTCCATGAGGTCGAGCAGGGCGGACGTGTCGTCGAGATCGACGCCGGCCTGCAGCCGACCGCCGGCATGAGTCGGGATCGGGACCGGGTCCCTTTGGGGATCACGGGACGCCAGCGCCGCACGCAACGCGTCTTCGACCACGACGTTGAGCGTCGTCTGCCGGGTGGCGGCACGCTCTTTCGCCCTTGCCAGGAGGTCGTCGGGGAGTTTGATGGTCGTTCTCATGCATCACAGCATCAACCCCCACCATCAAGATGTCAAAGGTCAGCCGAGGCTCATCGCGGCCGAAAGGCCAACCGACCCTCAGCCCAGCAACCGACCCTGCTGGCGCACCAGCTCGAGCCACGGCAGCTCCCGCCCGATCGTTGTCGCGGGGCCATGCCCGGGCAGCACACGCAGCGGCGCGTCGAGCGACGCCAGCCGGCCGAGCGACTCGACCATCGCTCCGGAGTCCCCGCCCGGCAGGTCCACCCGACCCCAGCCACCCGCGAACAGCGTGTCGCCGCTGAAGAGCATCGCGTCGTCCGGCGCCAGTAGTGAGACGGAACCTTCCGTGTGGCCGGGCGTGTGCAGCACGTCGAGCCGGATCTCCCCGAAGCGGATCACCCCGCCCTCTGCCAGCTCCACCGCCGGCACGGACGGCGGGATCTCGAACGGCGCCCACATCGGCTGCGGATCCGTCAGGCGGTGGCGATCGAGCGGGTGGACGGCGATCGACGCGCCGG
>JACDAV010000380.1 GCA_013695255.1 Chloroflexota bacterium | reverse complement strand
GCTCGGGATGGGCCTCGGCGTCGGGCCGGTGGGCGCGGGCGCGCCTCCACCGCCCGGCGCGCCTCCACCGCCCGGTGCGCCGGTGACGGCCACGGTCCCCCGCATCTCGGGATGGATGAGGCACAGGTACGGAAAGGTGCCGGCCGCGGGGAACCGGCGGGACCACGTCTGGCCGGGTGCAATGGTGCCCGAGGTCCAGGCGCCATCGGTCGCGGTGACGGTGTGCTCGCGGTCGTCGTCGTTGCGCCAGGTGACGGTTCCGCCGGCGGCGATCGTCACGCCGGCCGGACGGAAGGCTCGCCCGGCCATGCCGACCGCCGCGGTCGTCGGCGCCTCGGCCACGGGCCCGGGCGTGGGCGCCGCCGCACCGGGCGGGATGCCGGCTCCGCCGGGGAGTACCGTGGCGCCCGGGGAGGCGGTGCCGGCTCCAGCTCCGGCGTCCAGGACGATGATCGTGCCTCGGAACGCCAGGTCGTCCTCGTTCCGCTCGTCGACGTAGGTCCACCTGCCCGGCGCCGGGAAGGCGACGGCTCCGCTCTCGCCCGGCTCGAGATCCCCAGTGTCGAAGTCCGCGTCACCGCTATGGTCCGTCGAGCGGAACCGGTGGCGGTTACCGGAGTCGTTGCGCCAGACCACGTTCGTGCCCGGCGCAACGGTGAGCGTGGTCGGCTGGAGACGATCGGTGACCCGCACGATCACGGATGCCGGCGTCGCGGACGCCCCCAGCGGCGGGACGATCGCGCCCAGCGCGATGAGCAGCAGGACCTGGGCGCCCGCTCGGCACGACAGCCGTCGGGGATGGAGACCTCGCAAGCCAACCTCCAGGGATGGGAGGCGACGCAATGCCGCGTCGCGCATCCTCCTGAGGCACCGGCCGCGGCGGAAGTTTCAGCCGTCCCTCCCGACCGACGCTTCGACGGCCGGGTTCTCGTGGCTGGAGCGTCTCGAACCGGCCGGACCGGAGGTCAGGACCAGCCGTCGCGCAGCGGTGCTGCGACCTCCTCCGCCATCGTCCGGAGCGCGTCTGGGCCGCCAACCGCAGGCATTCCGAGCACGATGTGGTCCGCGCCGGCCGCGACGAACGCTCGTGCGGTCTCAACCGCTGCCCGGTGTCCGGCCGCGTCCGCCCCCACGCTGACCTGCCCCGCGAACGCGAAGCCGCCCGGATCGCGGCCCGCCGCCTCGATCGCGCGCAGCATCTCGTCGCGCTTCCCCCGCAGGTACTCGACGTCGCCCGCCCGGTCGCCGGGCATGATCCAGCCGTCCGCGGCCCGGGCGGCCAGCGCGAGCCCGCGGCGCTTCTGGCCACCGAGCCAGATCGGGGGTCCGCCCGGGCGGCGGGGCGGGGGCTCGTTGAGCGCTCCGTCGAGCGGGTAGAAGGGGTCCGGTCGAGTGACGCCGGGCGGGAGCGCGGCTTCCGCCGAGAAGAGCGCCTTGAGGACGTCGACGGCGGACTCCAGCCGTCCGATCCGCTCGCCGATCGGCGGCAGCGCGATGCCGTAGTCGCGGTGCTCGCGCTCGTGCCAGCCCGCGCCCAGGCCGACGATGAACCGGCCGCCGGTCACGTGGTCGAGCACCGTCGCGGCCTTTGCCAGGAGGGCCGGATGCCGGAAGGTGTTGGCCAGGACGCCGTGCCCGATCCACTTGCCCGGCACACGGTGGGCCAGCGCTGCGGCCAGGGTGAGCGACTCGAACGAGGCACCGCCGTGGTCGCGACGCGGGTCCGTGAAGTGATCGTTCATCCAGGCGGCGTCGAAGACATCGAGCTCGCCGGCAAGCGCCCACGTGGCGTCCAGCGTCGCCCAGTCGACGCCCTGCGGCGAGGTCTTGAAGCCGATCC
This sequence comes from Chloroflexota bacterium, assembly GCA_013695255.1. GTDB lineage: Bacteria > Chloroflexota > Limnocylindria > Limnocylindrales > CSP1-4 > JACDAV01. The sequence goes on along the minus strand of JACDAV010000380.1, from coordinate 1,641 downwards.
GGCCCCCGGCCTCGCCCGCCTCGCCCACCTCGCCCGCCTCGCCGCCGCCCGCGCTCGCGTCGGTCACCGGCCCACCCGGGCCAGCCGATCCGCCAACTTCACGCCCGTCGTCACGGCGCCGAACGACGCCGAGCTGACGAGCGCGGCGTACTTGGCCAGCACGCCAGAGCGGTAGCGCGGCTCGGGCGGCGTCCAGCGCTCGCGGCGGCGGGCGATCTCCTCCGCCGGAACGTCCAGATCGAGCACCTTCCGATCGACGTCGATGACGATCGGGTCGGCCTCCTCGACGATCGCGATCGGACCACCGAGCGCGGCCTCCGGCGCGACGTGCCCGACCATCAGGCCGTGCGTCCCGCCGCTGAACCGGCCGTCGGTGAGCAGGGCGACCGTCTCGCCCAGCCCCTCGCCGACGAGCGCGGCCGTGACGCCCAGCATCTCGCGCATGCCCGGCCCGCCGGCTGGGCCCTCGTAGCGGATCACGACGACGTCGCCGGGCCGGATGCGCTGCGCCTTGACGGCCTCGAAGCAGTCCTCCTCGGACTCGAAGACGCGGGCCGGCCCGCGGTGATGGCGGCGCTCGTGCCCGGCCAGCTTGACGACGCAGCCGTCCGGCGCCAGCGAGCCGCGCAGGATGGCCAGGCCGCCGGTCGGCTTGAGCGGCCGGTCGATCGGCAGCACGACCTGCTGGCCGGGCGTCTCGGCCGCCGCGGCCGCGACCTCGGCGATCGTCCGGCCGTCGACCGTGGCCGCGTCGCCGTGGAGCTTGCCGGCGCGCAGCAGCTCGCGCATGACGAGGGCCAGGCCGCCCGCGTCGTAGAGGTCAGAGGCGGTGAACCGGCCGCCGGGACGCATGTCCGCGATCAGCGGCGTCCGGTCCGCCACGTCGCCGAACTCGTCGATGTCGAGCGGGATCCCGAACTCGTGCGCAATCGCCAGCAGGTGCAGTACGCCGTTGGTGGAGCCGCCGGTCGCGGCGACGGACGCGACCCCGTTCTCGATCGCCTGGCGGTCCACGATCGCCGACGGCCGGCGGTCCGCCCGGACGAGGTCCATGGCGATCTCACCGGCGCGCCGTGCGGCCTCGTCCTTGGCGGGGTCCTCGGCGGGGATGCCGTTCAGGCCGCCGGGCGACAGGCCGATGAACTCCATGACCGTGGCCATCGTGTTGGCCGTGTACTGCCCGCCGCACGCGCCGGCACCCGGGCAGGCGGCGCTCTCGATGGCGTACAGCTCGTCGGCACCGATCTTGCCCGCCCGGTAGGCGCCGACCGCCTCGAACACGGACACGATCGTGAGGTCCCGGCCGAGGTACGTGCCCGGGTAGATCGTGCCGCTGTAGAGGACCAGCCCCGGGACGTCGAGCCGGGCCAGCGCCATGGCCGCGCCCGGGATGGTCTTGTCGCAGCCGACGACGCAGACGAGCCCGTCCAGCAGGTGGCCGCGCACGACGAGCTCGATCGAGTCGGCGACCACCTCACGCGAGACGAGCGACGCCTTCATGCCCTCGGTGCCCATGGACACGCCGTCGGCAACCGCGATCGTGTTGAACTCCATCGGCGTGCCGCCGGCCGCGCGGATGCCCGCCTTGACGGCCTCCGCGAGCCGGCGCTGATTCAGGTTGCACGGCATCGTCTCGATCCA
>JACDAV010000328.1 GCA_013695255.1 Chloroflexota bacterium | reverse complement strand
GAGGCCTCGTTCGAGCTGCTCATCCGCCGCCACGCCCGCGACTACGCAGCGCCGTTCCGGATCATCGACTTCACGGTGCTCGTCGAGCAGCGCGACGGCCGCGAGCTGCTGGCCGAGGCGACGGTCAAGGTCGAGGTGGACGGCGAGGTGCTCCACACCGCCGCGGACGGCAACGGGCCGGTCAACGCGCTCGACGCCGCGCTGCGCAAGGCACTGCGGGCCTTCTACCCCGGTCTCGACGCCGTCCACCTCGTCGACTACAAGGTCCGGATCCTCGACGGCGACGCGGCCACCGCAGCGCGGACGCGCGTCATCATCGACTCGCGCGACGGGGCGCGGACGTGGTCGACGATGGGCTCGGACACGAACATCATCGCGGCCAGTGCGGCGGCGCTGGGCGACTCGCTCGAGTACGCGATCTGGAAGTCCGCCGCTGAGCTCCGACGGCGCGACGAGCGCCACTTCACGACGCCCCGAGCCGGCCGCCCGGCGGGTGCGGCCCACCAGACCACCGTCACCCGGAGGTAACCACGTGACGATCGAAACCCAGACGACACCGACCCTTCACCTCGCACGCTGGACCGTCACGTCCGGCAGCCAGGTCCAGAGCCGGGGCGCCGTGGTGATCGCCTCGGGCGACCACCAGTGGCAGGCCTCCGCCGAGGGCAACGGCGCGGTCGACGCGCTGTTCCGCGCCGTCGATCGGGCGCTGGCCGAGGTCCTCACCGGGCACCCGCGGCTCGTCGGCTACGACGTCCATGCCGTCGCCGAGGGGCCGGATGCCGAGGGCGTCGTGACCGTGCGGATCGGCCCGCCGCCCGGCGCCGAGGGACAGCGCGGGACCGGCGAGTACGCGGGCGAGGTCCGCTCGACGAACATCATCGCCGCATCCGTGGACGCCTACGTCCAGGCGATCAACGGTCTGCTGGCCGAGGAGCACTGGGCGGGCGCCGCCGACGCGGCGGGCAATCGCAGGGGCGCGAGGGCCGGGGAATCGGCGGCCGACCGGGCCGCGCGGGCAGCCGAGATGGACGAGGACGAGGCCCACCACGACACGACCGCCTGGTTCAACCAGTGAGCAGCCGAAGGCGGCCCGCAGCCCGGCGAGCGTGACGGTCCGGCGAGCGTGAAGGTGCCGCCCGCGCCGGCCGACGCCGGCCCGCGGATCGCGTTCCAGGGGGAGCCGGGCGCCTTCAGCGAGGAGGCCGTGCTCGCCTGGTTCGCTGACCCCCGGCCGGTGGCCGTCCCGACCTGGCGGGCTGTGTTCGAGGCGGTCCGGGACGGCACAGTGGGGGCCGGCGTGGCGGCGATCGAGAGTTCGCTGGCCGGGACGATCCGCGAGACGTACGACCTGCTGGCCGAGTTCGAGCTGCGGATCGTGGGGGCGGTGAGCGTCCCCGTCCGGCTGGCACTCTTGAGCCTGCCGGGCCAGCCGCTCGAGGCCATCGAACGTGTCTACAGCCACGCCCAGGCGCTTGCCCAGGCGGACGAGTTCCTCCGCACCCGCCCGTGGCAGGTCCTGACCACCTACAACACCGCGGGCGCGGCACGTACCGTGGCCGAGGGCCGGGAACGCGGCGCGGCCGCGATTGCCTCCCCGCGCGTCGCCGGGCTGTACGGGCTCGAGATCGTCGCGCGTGACATCCAGACCGGAGAGAACCGGACGCGGTTCGTCGTCCTCGCCCGGGACGGGGCCGCACCTGAAGCCTGGGCCCGCAGCCCGCAGGGAGCCGGCCGGCCACGGATGACGACGCTCGTATTCGCGGCAGCCAACGTCCCGGGCTCGCTGCATCGTTGCCTGGGCGCATTCGCGTCGCGGGGCGTCAACCTGTCGCGGCTCGAGTCCCGGCCGATCAGGACGGCCCAGTGGGAGTACGTGTTCTGGGTCGACCTCGACGGCGACGCGGCCGAGCCCCGGGTACGGGAGGCGCTGCGTGAGCTGCGGCAGGAAGCTGCGATGGTTCGGGTCCTCGGCTCGTACGACCGTCCCGTCGAGCCCTGACAGACTCACGAGCCCGCTGGAGTGCGCTCCGTCGGCGCGACCGTGCCGGCCGAGGGCTCCTCGATCGCAGCGAGAACCAACGAGGCAAGCTGCCGGATGCGTGCCTCATCGTCACCGTCCAGCGCGTCGGCGTACGCGCCGAAGAGGCTCCGGATCCGAGCCTCGTCCATGACGTCGGGCGGGTCAGTCGCCACCGGCCTCACGCCACGCATGGAACGCGAACTGACCGCACAGCTGGAGCTTCCGGAGGTTGACGAGGGCCGGTCGCCGCCCGGTCTTGCGGCCCCACTCGTCGATCACCGAGTTGAGCGGCGATTCTTCGTTCCACCAGCGGTCGAACCCGCGCGGCCGGCCGAGAAACGTGCGGAGCGGCAGCGTCATGCCGTCGATGCCGGGCCGGAACTCGCGAACCCGCAGGCCGGCGTCCGAGGCGAGGGCCAGGAACCCCACCGGCGTGAAATTCCAGAAGCTCATCGAGTGGTACGGCTCCAGCTGGGACGTGCTCCCGACCAGCGAGCCACCCTCTCGCAGGACACGGGCGATCTCGGCCAGGTGAACGCTCGGCTCGCGGACGTGCTCGAGCACCTGGCTCGAGTAGACGAGGTCGAACGTGCCGTCCGGGAACGGGATGCGCCGGCCGTCGTAGGTGACGAACGTGGCATCGGCCCGCTTGCGCTGCAGCGCCTCGCGTGAGTCGCCGATGTCGACCCCAACCCAATCAACGTCGGGGTTGAACCGACGGAACAGATCGACCGAGTCGCCTCGGCCACAGCCGAGGTCAAGCACCTTGCGGGGTGGATCGGGGGCGGACATCAACAGCTCGACGTAGTACCGGGCGCTCACTTGCCGGGCATGATCGTTGGGGATGTACGGCCGGAGCACCTCCCATAGCGACGGCGGCTCGCTGGCCTCAGTCCCCGGCGGCTCGCCCAGCGCCGTCGGCGACGGTGCCTCGACCTGCCCCGGCGGCGGAGCCGCATCGGGCGGTGGGCGCAGCCAGTGGGTCAAGCGGCCAATCCGGCCCGTCATGCGGGGATCGCGTCCGTGGCGCCGTCCCGGCCGACGGCGCCGGGCGGCGCGCTCTCGGTCCACGGCGGCAGGTCCTCGGTCAGGATGCCGGTCCATATCGCGGCCACGCGCTCGAGGGCGAACGACGCACGGACCTGGGCCCGCGCGACGGCTCCTTCGGCCTGCCACCGGGCAGGCGAGTCGAGCCCGAGGATCGCCTCCGCCATGTCGGGAACGGCCTCATGGATCCAGCGATCGTCGTAGATCGTGTCGGCGCCGGGCCAGTTCCGGATCACCGGGATGGCGCCGGACGCCATTCCCTCGGCCGGCGCGAGATGGAAGCTCTCGTCGTCGCTCGTCGACAGGATGAAGCCCACCCGCCGCAGCCAGGTCCCGATGTCCGGCCCGAAGCGGTCGAAGACGACGGCGTGCCGCAGCCGGGGCGCGGTCTGGATGCGGCGGAGGGACTGGTCGATGTGCTCCGGTTCGCCGGGCCGGCGCCAGATCCAGCCGTAGTCCCAGGGCATCTTTGTCTTGGCGAAGAGCAGGTACCGCTCGTCGTGGCGCCGGACTTCCTCGAGCACGTCGAGGGCGAGGTCGAACCGCTTGCGTGATTCACCGACCCCGATCATCCCAAGGTGGAATCGCGCCCCGGGCAGCTTCGGTCGGTCGAGCTGCTCGTCGTCCACCCAGTTCGGTGCCACGGCGATCTTCGCGTCCGGCCAGCCGGTCGTCTCCTTCGTCAGCCGGGCGTAGTGCGGGGAGACGCACACCACCTGGTCGACCGCGCCGATGTCGATCTGCCCGGGCCACGGACCGTACAGCTCGAACCGGTGCAGCCGGACGAGGAGCCGCTGGCCGGGCCGCTTGTGCTGGCTGTACCAGAGCGCGTTCGGCCCGCACCACTCGCAGATCACGACGTCCGCCCAGTCGACGAGCTCCTGGCTCTGCTCGGGATCGTGCTGTGCCAGCGCGGCCCAGCGATCCACCCGGACCTCGACCTCCGGCAGCGCCTGGAGGTGGTCGAGCAGGCGCGAGAAGAACTTCAGGTCGTGACTGGCGACGACGACCCGCAGCCGGCGCGGCCGGCCGGCCAGATGGGGGGCCGTGGGGAAGATCCTCGCCAGGAGCGCTCTGACGCGTTCGGCGCCACGGGCATGGGTGAAGTCATCGGCCGCGGCACGGCAGCGCTCGGCCGCAAGGCGATAGGCGGCGGGATCGGCCGCCACCTCGACGATCGCCTCCACCACCTCCGCGTCGTCTGCCGCGAACAGCGGGTAGTCCGGGCCCAGCAGGGCCTCGTGCATCGGCGTCCGGTTGAGGATCGCCGGCAGCCCCGTGGCGCCATACTCGAGCACCTTCGTCGACAGCTCGAGGCTGGCGTCCAGGCTGCGATCGCGCCAGCCGATCCCGATGTCGCAGCCAGCCGCAATCTCGATCGCTTCCTCACGCGACCGCCCGCCGTGCCAGACCACTCCGGGCGACGACGACAGGGCCGCCAGCATGCGGTCCTGGTAACCGGGGTCGTCCGGATCGTGGTGGATCTTGTCGCCGATCATGTGCAGCTCGGCCGTCACGCCGCGCTCGGCAAGCAGCGCCGGCAGCCGGGTCATCTGCTCCGTCTTCCAGCGGGGCGCGAACTTGCCCGAGTACACCAGGCGCAGTGGTCGCCCGTCGAGCGGTTCCCGGACCTGGACGTCCGGCACCGCGGGCACGACCGGCGGGAAGAGCACCGCCTTGCCGGCCACGTCCGGCACCGTGCTCTCGAGGAACGCCCGCAGCTCCTCGGTCTGGCAGAGCACCAGCCGCGATGCGCGCGCGATCGACCCCAGCTGCTCGACGGCCTCCGGGGTGACCTGGGTCACGGTCTGCGGGATGTCCGTGAG
>JACDAV010000323.1 GCA_013695255.1 Chloroflexota bacterium | reverse complement strand
CGTACGCCGACCGCGGGTTGGCCGTCGTGGCGGTCGAGGTCCAGGAGACCGTCGAGGACGGCCGCCGCTACGCCGAGCGGTACGGGCTCCGGTACACGATCGGTGCCGACGTGTCGGGCCACGTGTTGCGGGCATACCGGGTGTTCGCGCTGCCGACGCAGTTCTTCGTCGGGCCGGACGGGGTCATCCGGGCGGTGGTCTCGAAGCCGCTGACGCTGGAGGAGGCCCGCGCCTACGTCGAGGCGGTGCTGCCGGCGCCGTCCCCGAGCGGGTGACCGGAGGATCCGCGGCCGCGCGACCGGCAACATCTCGCGCCGCCCGCGCCGGCTCCGCAACTTCGCGAATACCATCGCGTGTAGTGCTGGAAACCGCGGTATCCCCGAGCGGACACCGATGTTGACGATTTCGGCTATCTCGATCGATTCCGGGTTGTCGGCCACCACCCCGGCTGGTAGGTGACCGCGACGGCCCGTCCAGGACCACACGGAGTGGTATCTGACAAGAACGGGGCCGCCGCGCCGAGCCAAGCCGCCCCGTCGACCTACCCCGCCTCGTAGCGGAACCGGTCTCGGTCGCGGACGAGCCGGCCGACCGGTTGCCGCGCTTCGTGGGACAGCACGATCGTCCAGCCCTCATCCGCGGCCTGCGCGAACAGCGAGCCCTTGACCTCGACGGAGTCGAGCGGGAAGTCGTCGAACGAGGTCACCCAGCGCGGGTTGGCGCTCCACGGTCGCATCGCGAGGTCGCCGAAGAAGGCAAGCGGCGGGGCTCCCGGAGCTCGCACAACGATCGCCTGGTGGCCCGCGGAGTGTCCGCCGGTCGGCACGACCGAGACGCCGGGGAGCAGCTCGCGCTCGCCATCCACCCAGCCCTCTGCGCCCCAGTCACGGACGAGCTCCAGCTCCGGCTGGACATAGGAGGCGACGAGCCGCGGGTTGGAGCCGAGCGCGATCTCCCATTCGGCGCGCTGGGCGACGACCCGCGCTCGCCGAAACGCCCGGGAGCCGTCGGGCGCCAGCAGCCCGCCGGCATGGTCGAAATGCAGATGGCTCATCGCCACCACATCCACGGAGCCCGGTTCGAACCCTGCGCCGCGCAGCGCCGGCACGATCCACGGGCCCGCGTAGCCTCGCATCGTGCGGTTCTTGTCGTCGATCCGCTCGCCGATCCCGGTCTCGACGAGCACCCGCCCGGCGGGTGTCTCGATGAGCAGGCAGTTGAGGGCCTGGAGCAGCCGGTGCTCGGCGTCGATCTCGTCGGTGACCAGCCGGTCCCACAGCAGGCGCGGCACGGGTCCGAACAGGGCGCCGGCGTCGGACCGGAATGTGCCCGCCTGGATGAGCGCCACCCGGAACCCGCCACCGAGGTCCCGGCGCCAGTCGACCGCGTCGTTCAGCGCCATGCGGTCACCGGCGCTTCGCCTGCTCCTCGACCGCGCCGCCGCGCCCGTTCTCGAAGTCGCGGTGGAAGGCCGACGCCGTCGGCTCCGACTGGCCCTGATACTTCGAGCCGAGCTCCGGCGAACCGTACGGGCGGTCGACCGGGCTCGACATCCCGAAGAACGAGATCTGGCCGATCTTCATCGCGTGGTAGAGCGCAATCGGCAGGTTCGCGACGTTCGACAGCTCGAGCGTCAGGTTGCCCTTCCAGCCGGGGTCAACGTACCCGGCGGTCGAGTGGATCAGGAGGCCGAGTCGGCCGAGCGAGCTGTTGTGCGTCGGGATGAACGAACGCGACACGAGGAACACGCCCCGTGGCGAGGCGACCTGAATGCAGCGCACGGGAACGGAGGCGACTTCCCGTACGACGTCGATCGCGCGGAAGCGGTGGAAGCGAGCGCCCACTGGCTTCTGGCGAGCCAGCTTGCGCGGCAGCCGGAAGACCGGTCGGTCCGGCGTGAACTTGACCCGATACTTTGGCCCGCAATCGCGCCCGTTCAAGGTCGCGCGACCCTGCGACTTGATCGGTCGGAAACCGAGGCTCGCGACGAGCTCCACCACGGCGTCCGCGAGGCCTTCGTTGATGCTCGTGAACTCACAGCGACCGGCCACGTCGTCGACGAACCCATCCGTGTCCATCAGGCCCTGGAGGAGGGCCACGCGCTGCCCCACGCCGGCTTCCAGGTACGGACGCGGAACGTACTTCCCCTCGCGCATGCCAAGGTTGCGAAGGCGGCTGGACAACGTCTCGTTTCGAACGTACCTGCCGCTCGCGACATCGCGCGTCCGGCCGGTTGCGCCGATGCTGTACAGGTGCTTGGCGTACTCAAGCCGCCGGACGGGGTAACCGTCGCCGCTGATCTGCGCGAGAATCTCGTCATCGCAGCACGTGATCGCGGCCGCGGTCGTCGTTCCATCGCCGAGCCACGCCCCAAGCGTGTACGGCTCGATCGGAAGGTCGAGCCGGTCGGGATACTGCACCGCGCCGGCGAGCGGGACGTGGTGGTTCAGCTCGCCGTCGTACCGCACGGTCTGGGCGATCTCGTCGGTCGTGCGAACCCCGACGCGGGCGCGACCGTGCCTTCTGCCGTTCTTGTCGACCGTCGCCCACTGGTGGGCCGCATCGGCCAGGACGCGCGTACCGTCGGAGAAGATCACTTCCCTGCACGGCCGTCCGGCGATCGACGGCGTCGCGGCCACGATCATGGTCGGAGCGCCGGTCTCGTCGAAGACGAAGTCGCCAGGCTCCAGTTCGCTCATCGTCCGCCAGCCGAGCGGCGTCGGCACCGGCGTGTCGAGCGCGAGCGCCTTTCCCTCGAGCCGCGCCACCAGGTCGTTCGGCAGCTCGACCCATTCGAGCGTCTGGCCGAGCACGAACTCGCCGGGATGGAGGACGAACGGCTCGTCGTCCGCGATCGTCAGCAGCTCCGTCAGGTCCGGCTGCGGGGCGCGCACGTCGATGTACGGGTAGCGGTTGTTGCGGAAGACCCGGAACGACCGGTCGAGGTGCAGGTCGACCGACGATGGTTGGAGATCGTGCGCGTCGTACGGCCGGATGGTGATGTCGCCCGACTCGAGCGCCGAGCGGATGTCCCGATCGGACAGGACGCTCATCGGCGGGCGCCGGTCGGCACCACGTCGTCGCGCTCGGCAAACAGCGTGTCGACCTCGCGCTTCAGGTCCTCGAGGTCCTCGAAGCTCTGGTACACGCTGGCGAACCGGATGTAGCCGATCTGGTCGATCGCCCGGAGCTTCTGCATCGCGAGCACGCCCACTCGCGAGGACGGGATCTCGCTGAGGCCGCTCGAGCGGAGCTCGGCCTCGATCTCGTCGGCCGCCTGCTCGGCCAGGCCGCCCGCGACCGGCCGGCGGGTCAGCGCCTTGCGGAGGCCCGCGGCGAGCTTGTCGCGGTCGAACTCCTGGCGCGTGCCGTCCCGCTTGAGGACGACGAGGCGGGCCGCCTCGACGCGTTCGTAGGTCGTGAACCGGGTGCTGCACCCGACACACTCGCGGCGCCGGCGCACGGTCGCCGCGTCGTCCAGGTCGCGCGAGTCCACCACCCGGGTGTCGCGGGCGTCGCACTGGGGGCAGCGCATCGCTCTCCTCTCCGTCAGACCACTAGCCCTAGTGGTGCGTTGCCACAATACCACTACATGCGGTGGACGGGAGCGTGTGAGCCGAGAACCGGTGGCCGTGACCACAGCCCTTGGCCGAGCTACCTCCCGTGGCCGTCACCGCAGGCCCGTGGCCGGGCGACCGACCGCCGTGGATCAGCTACGCGCCCCACGCGTGGTATCCCCGTCTTTGGGCGGGTCGCGAGCCGGCTCGTGCGTGCGTCGCGCCATCTGGAGTCCGGATCTCGGCTTGATCGCGTCTACCACGCACCCCGCGCGTTTTGATGCGGGAGCGGGAGCGGGACAGTGATCGGGAGCGGGAGCGCGGGAGCCGGAGCGCGAGCGGGCGCGGGCACGCGAGCGGGAGCGGCTGCCTCAGACCTGCCGGGCCCGCAGCTCGGCGATCAGCGCCGGGACGACCTCGAACAGGTCGCCGACCACCACCACGTCGGCGAAATCGGCGATCGGGGCGTCCGGGTCGCGGTTGATGGCGACGATCGTCTCGGCCGTCTGCATCCCGACCTTGTGCTGGATCGCCCCCGACACGCCGAGCGCGAGGTAGAGCTGAGGCTTGACGATCTTGCCGGTCTGGCCGATCTGCTGGCTGTAGCCGATCCAGCCGGAGTCCACCGCCGCGCGGGTCGCGCCGACCGCGCCGTGCAGCAGGCCCGCCAGCTCCTGGACCATCGTGAAGCCGTCCGGCCCGCCGATCCCGCGACCGCCGGCGACGATCACCTTGGCTTCCTCGATCGGGGCGGCGGCGGTCGCCTCCTCGATCCGATCGACGACCTTGACCATCGGCAGGGAGAGCTCGCCTTCGACGGACACCGGCTCGACGGAACCGGGCGTCGCCGCCGGCTCCGCGGTGGCGACGTTCGGGCGGACCGTGACGATGCCCCGGGAACCGGTGAAGCCACTGGTCGTGTTGAGCTTGCCGCCGAAGACGCTCATTACGACCAGCGGTCCATCGTCGCTCCACGAGGCGCTGGTGGCGTTGGCCAGCACACCCCAGCCGAGCAGCGCGGACAGGACGCCGGCAAGATCGCGGCCCTCGGCGCCCGCGCCAGTGACGATGTAGTCCGGCTGCTCCCGCTGGGCGAGGGCGGCCAATCGCTGACCCACGATCGTGCCCGCGGCGTGATCGGCGGTGGTCGGCTCGGTCATCGCCATGACCCGGGGCACGAAGCGCGCCAGCTCCGCTGCGGCCGCGGCCGGCTCGGCAGAGACGACCACGCCGACCAGCTCTCGGCCGCCGGCCTCCGCCAGCGCGCGGCCGACCGTCGCCACCTCCGTGCTGATCCGTGCCAGCCCGCCATCCGCCCCGATCTCACCGTGGACCCAGATGGAACCGGGCATCAGATCAGCCTCCGCTCGGCCATGAAGGCGACGAGCTGGCGAGCGGCCTCGTCCGCCGGTTCGCGAATGACGCGCGTCGGCGGGCGCGGCGGTGGCGTCGTGCTGTCGACGACCCGGGTCGTGGCGACCGCGCCGCTCGCCTCGTCCGACGAGACGCCGAGGTCGGCCAGGCCCTTCGTTGCCAGTTCCCTGGAGCGGGCCGCCATGATCCCCTTGAGCGATGGGTAACGAGGCTCGCCGAGGGCCTGCGTGCAGACGACGAGCGCCGGCATCGGCGCCTCCAGGACATCGAAGCCGTTCGGCGCGATCCGGTGAACACGGACCGTGCCGGCGTCCGGACTCGGCTCGATCTTGGCCGCGTACGAGAGGTACGGCAGGCCGAGCAGCGCCGCCACCCCGGCGGGCACGACGCCTGCGCCGCCGTCGGAGGTGTCGGCGCCCGCCAGCAGGAGGTCGAACTCGAGGTCTCGCAGGGCCGCGGCCAAGACGCGTGTGGTGGACAGGGTGCAGGCGCCCGGAAGCGCGTCGTCGGTGACCAGCAGGCCACGGTGCGCGCCCATCGCGAGCGCCTTGCGCATCGTCTCGGGCGCCGCCGCCGGGGCCATGGACACCAGCGAGACCTCGCCGCCGTGAGCGGTCACGAGCTTCAGCGCCGCCTCGAGCGCGTACTCGTCGTTGGCGTTGACGACCGCCGGCGACGCCGCCCGGTCGAGCTGGCCGTCGGGGGTCAGTCGCTCCGCCCCGGCCGCGGGATCGGGGACCGGCTTGACGAGCACCACGATCTGCACAGGCGGTAACCCTCGTATCCGTCGGGGTGTGGGTCAGCTGTCCCGGAGCAGCGACCTGGCGATGACAAGTCGCTGGATCTGCTGGGTTCCCTCGTAGAGCTGGGTGATCTTCGCGTCGCGCATCATCCGCTCGACCGGGAACTCGTCGATGTAGCCATAGCCGCCGAGCACCTGGACGGCGTCCGTGGTCACGCGCATGGCGGCGTCACCGGCCACGAGTTTACACAGGGCGGCCCAGCGGGCCGCGTCACCGGCGCCGTCCTCGATCGCCGCGCAGGAGGCGTACAGCAGCTGCCGCGCGGCCTCCGTCTGGGCATCCATGTCGGCGAGCATCGCCTGGATCATCTGGAGCTCGCCGATCGGTCGGCCGAACTGCTTGCGCTCGCGGGCGTACCGCGCCGCGATCTCCAGCGCTCCCTGGGCGATCCCGACCGCCTGCGCGGCGATGCCCGGCCGGCTCCGCTCGAACGTGCGCATCGCGATGCCGAACCCGTCGCCCTCCTCGCCCAGCCGGTTGGACGCGGGCACCCGGAGCGCGCTGAAGGCGAGCTCGGCGGTGGGACTGCCGCGGATGCCCATCTTGTGCTCGATCCTCGTCACGGCAAAGCCGGGCCGGTCCGTCTCGACCACGAAGGCCGACAGGCGGCGGCTGGACTTCTCAGCCGCCGGATCCGTGGCAGCGAAGACGACGACGAGGTCCGCCACGCTGCCCTGGCTGATGAACCGCTTGCCGCCGTCGATGACGTACTCGTCCCCATCGCGGACGGCACGCGTCCGCACCGCGCTCGCGTCCGAGCCGGCCTCAGCCTCGGTCAGTGCGAATGCGATCAGCGTGCGTCCGGCGGCGAGGTCCGGCAGCCAGCGGTCTTTCTGCTCGTCCGAGCCGGCGAGCAGGATGGGCAGCGCCCCCAGCTCGTGCACCGCAAGGATGAGGCCGCTCGTCGCGCACACGCGGCTGATCTGCTCGATCGCGAGGCAGACCGTCAGCAGATCGGTCCCGACCCCGCCGTACTGCTCCGGGAAGGGCAGGCCCAGGATGTCGTGCGTCGCGAGCAGCTGGCGGATGTCCTCCGGGAACTCGGCCGACCGGTCGATCTCCGCTGCGCGCGGGGCGATGCGCTCGTCGGCCAGGACGCGGACGGCGTCACGCAGCAGCACCTGCTCATCGGACAGCCGGTAGGCGCCGGTCGGGGGGGTCATGGCCGTCGTGGCGCTCGTGGGGTCACCGCGGCCGATCGTAGCAGGGCGGCTCCGAGGCGCGGCCGGCGTGCTCACGCGCCGCCGCGCCGCTGTCCTCGCTGGCAACGGCAAACGGGACCCGCGATGGGCCGGCGTGACGTGTCGCGCCCGATGTGCGCGAGCAACCAGGCGCGAGACGGGCGTTGGCCGTCGCGGCTGGCGGGCTTATCCGGCGTCCCTACGCGCGACCGGCTCCGCGAAGCGCCTCCGCGGCCTCCCCGTACCCGCGGTAGCGCGGTCGGACGGCCGTCAGCTCCGGCCCACCGACGAAGGTGCGCTGCCGCGGCCGCGCCACCGGGTCGAGGACGACCAACGAGCTCGAGACGCCGGCGAGCGGCGGCCGGCCGTCCCACCAGGCCGTGAATCGGTCGAGCTGGTCCGGACAGACGGCATCGAAGCTCGCGCGCCGGAGTCGGATCGCGTGCAGCACCTCCGCCGACCACAGGCAGACCATCGCGTGTGTGATGCTCGCGAAGCCGTGGCGCATGCCCAGTCGCTCGGCGAGCACCGCCGGTAGATAGCCGCGCTTGGCGTTGTAGCTTCCGAATGCCTCCTGGAAGTTCGGGAAGCGCGTCCGGTTCTCGACATGAAGGAGCGCACGGTCCTCGACGGACCAGGCGACGACATCGGCTCGGCCGGCGAACTGGTAATGCTGGAACGGTTCGTCGAGACCGACCGTGATCCCCGGGCGCGCCAGCCGGGCGGCGAGGAGTTCGCCCATCGCGGCGTGCACCGGATCCTCCGCCCGGCTCAGTCGAGCGCGGCGCGGGTCCGTGGCGGTCAGCTCAAGCCGGAGGTTGAGCGCACCGGCGAGCCGGACATAGCTCTCGAGGCTGCCGGCGTGTCCCGCCTCGATCCAATGGACCATCGAGGGCGAGACCGACGCCCGGTCGCCGAGGCCTCGAAGTGTCCAGCCTCGTCGGCGGCGCTCGTCGGCGATCTGGACGCCCACATGCCCGCCCAGCGCCGCGACCAGCCGATCGACCTTCGAGTCCGACAACATTTCGACGCCATTGAACAGGACCGGCCTTCGCGGGCAGTTGCGCGGCGGTTATCGCGAGCTGCCGGCGGGCCGGGAGCCTGGCGTGAGCGTGGCGGGCGGCTCCTTGTGCGGTGGCGCGGCAGCAGGGGCTGGTCAGGCGCTCGCTTGGCTGGGGATCTGTCACGAACCGCCGGCTCTGAGCCCGATCCTGTTCGATGTGGTTGAAGAGCTGCTCGACTCGAGCCTCGCGCACGGCGACCGGTCCCATCTCCCGCGTGTTGGACGCCTTTCCAATGGCATTGAACAGGTCGGGGCTCGGCGGGCGGCTCGGGGCGCCGATCGCGGACTCATCGGAGGCGCTGGAGCGCGGCCGCCAGGGTCCCCGGCCCTAGGCGGGGAGCCACGAGTCGGCCACGGGGCCTCGGGGCGGCTGTTCTGCAGGATCCCTGGCGCTACGGGCCCGGTTGTGTTCGATGTGATTGAAAAGTTGCTTGACTCGGCGGCGGTGGGGCGCCGGCCGGGCGTCCCAGCCGCCCGCTACTGCAGGACCGGCAGCCGGCGTCCCGATGGCTGGCTCGGAGCGAGCGACTCGGCGAGGATCTCCGCGATGTCGCGGGCGGCCACCTCGCCCGCGCCGGCGACGCCGTTCGCGGCCGCGTCCGCCAGGCCGTCGCGCATCATCACGACGCAGAACGGGCACGACGTGGCCACGGTCGATGCGCCGGTCTCGAGCGCCTGGCGCGTTCGTTCCGCGTTGATCCGCGTGCCGCGCGTCTCCTCCATCCACATCCGGCCGCCGCCGGCGCCGCAGCAGAACGTCTGCCTGCCGGATGCCTCCATCTCGCGCAGCTCCACGCCGCCGACCGCGCCCAGCACCTCGCGCGGCGCGGCGACGATCCCGTTGTAGCGGGCCAGGTAGCACGAGTCGTGGACCGTGATCGGCGCGCCGCCGTTGACGCCCGCCCCATCCCCCACCCGGAGCCGTCCGTCCGCCAGCAGGCCCTCCAGAAACACGGAGTGGTGGACCACCCGGAACCGGCCGCCCAGCTGTCCGTACTCATTGGCGATCGTGTTGAAGCAATGCGGACAGGCGGTGACGATCGTCCGCTCGCCCATCGCATAGCGGTTGAGCGTCTCGATGTTCCCGCCGGCAAGGATCTGCCAGATGTACTCGTTGCCCATCCGCCGCGCTGGGTCGCCCGTGCAGGACTCCTCCTGGCCAAGGATCGCGAAGCGGATCCCCGCAGCGTCGAGGCAGGTGGCGAACGCCCGGGCCACCTTCTTGTTGCGCTCGTCGAAGGCGGCCGCGCAGCCGACCCAGTACAGGACCTCGAGCCCGTCGAGGGCGGCGGAGCCGGCGGCGGCGAGCGAGGCGACGGTCGGCACCTCGAACGGCAGACCCTTCGTCCAGTCGGTCCGACCGCTCGGCGGCTGCCCCCACGGGTTGCCGACGCCCTCCATGCCTCGGAACGCGGCCGTCAGCTCCTGCGGGAAGCGCGATTCCTCCAGCACGAGGTTCCGCCGCAGACCGACGATCTTGTCGACGTGCTCGATCAGCACCGGGCAGGCCTCGACGCACGCCCCGCAGGTGACGCAGTCCCAGACGGCCTCGTAGGGGATGGCCTCGTCGACGATCGGCCGAGCGAGCGCCGTCGCGGACAGGCCGTCGTCCAGCCCGTATGTCTCGCGCACGATCGGCGAGTTCGGGATCAGGTTGAGCCCGTGCTCCGCCTCGACCGACATGTCGCGGATGCCCATGATGAAGGTCTTGGGGTTGAGCGGCTTCCCGGTCTGCCAGGCCGGACAGGCCTGCTGGCAGCGACCGCACTCGGTGCAGGTGAAGCCGTCGAGGAGGTCCTTCCAGCCAAGGTCCTGGAGCGTCTTGAGCCCGAATGTCGCCGTCTCGTCCTCGAGGTCCGCGGCCGGCAGCTCGCCGCGGGGCGCCAGCTTGCGGAAGTAGATGTTCGGGAACGCGGTGGCGATGTGGAGGTGCTTGCTGAACGGCAGGTAAACGAGGAACGCCGCAACGAGGAGGATGTGCGCCCACCACAGTCCGCCGAACGCCAGCTCGAGCGCGCTGGAATCCAGGATCGAGCGCAGGGGCGCCGCCAGGGCGGCCGCCACGAAGGCCCCCGGCTGGTCGCCGTGCCGGGCGAACTCGAACGCCTCGGCCAGCAGCTCCGTGCCCACGACCCCGCCGATCATGGCCAGGATCAGGAGCGCGTCGCGGTTGAAGGTCAGCCGCGCCGGCCGGGTCACCAGCCGCCGGAACAGCGCCCACGCGATGCTGGCCAGAACGACGACTGCGACCACGTTCTGCATCGCGCTGACCGCGGCCCACAGGAACCCGTCGAACGGGGCGCTCAGAACCGTCTCGATCACGCCGCCGGTGACGACATTGGCGGTCCCGATCGTGAGCAGGACGAAGCCCCAGAAGATGCCCGCGTGCATCAGGCCGGCGCGCCAGTCCTTGAACATTCTCGTCTGGATGAGGGCGTACTGGACGAGGCCGCCGACCCGGGCCGGCACGTTGGCGAACGGGTTCGACGGCCGGGCGGCCGCGAACACCCGCAGGTGGCGGGCCATGACCAGCATGAAGACCACGACCGCGCCCCAGAAGATCGGGAACACCAGCGGGTAGGCCGGGACCTCGCGGAACGGCTCGAACATCAGCGGTCGGCGACGTCGCGACCGGAGGCGGACCCGGCTTCCGACCCGTCGGGCTCGGTCAGTGGCAGGTCCTCGCGGCCGGCCGCTCGCGCTGCCCCATGGTCGAACGGCCCTGCGAGCGTCTCGAGCGCGTGCGGCAGCACGGGCAGGAGGGCCTCGAGCGACTCCAGCGCGGCCTTCGGGCTGCCCGGCAGATTGACGATCAGGGAGCCGCCCCGCACGCCGACGACAGCCCGGCTGAGGGCCGCCATCGGGGTATGGCGCCGGCCCTCGGCCCGCATCAGCTCGGCCAGCCCCGGCACCTCGTAGTCGACCACGGCCAGGGTCGCCTGCGGCGTGACGTCGCGCGGCGTCAGACCGGTCCCGCCGGTCGTCACGACCAGCCGGTGTCGCGTGGCCGCGGCGATCAACGTCGCCTCGATCCGGCCGCGGTCATCCGCCACGACCATGCGCTCGACCTCGAGCCCCAGGACGCCCAGCCGCTCCGCGACCGCCGACCCGGACGCGTCCTCACGCTCGCCGGCCGCGCTTCGATCGCTGGCCGTGATCACGGCGGCTCCGCCCGTTGCCCGGAACGGCATCGAGTCGGCGGTCACCAGTCGCCTCGCTTCCGTCCACCGCCGATCCGTCCGGCGGTTCGGGGCCCCGCTCGTCGGGCCGGGCCGGGACCACCGCTGGGACGGCTGGCGTCCGTGCCGCGGACCCAGTCGCCGCTCTTGCCGCCGGTCTTCGAGAGGAGCCGGACGGCACCGATCTCCACGCCCCGGTCGACGCCCTTGACCATGTCGTAGACGGTCAGCGCCGCGATGGTCGCTGCGGTCAGCGCCTCCATCTCCACCCCGGTCGGCCCGATCGTGGCAGCCTCGGCGCGGACGCGGAGTCCGCCGCCGGCCCGGTCCGGGGTCACCGCCACGACAAGATCGGTCAGCGGCAGCGGGTGGCAGAGCGGGATCAGGTCGCTCGTCCGCTTCCCACCCATGACGCCGGCCAGCTCTGCGACGCCGAGGACGTCGCCCTTCTCGTTGCCGCCGTCGATGACCAGGCTGAGCGTCTCGCCGGACATCGTGACGAATGCCTCGGCGACGGCCCGGCGGGCGGTCGGTGGCTTGGCGGAGACGTCCACCATCCGGGGCCGGCCGGCACGGTCCAGATGGGTCAGCCGCCGCCGCTCGGTTCGCGGCACGGGACCGGCGCTGCGCGGACGCCCGAACCCCCCAGGCGGCGTCCCGGCTGGGGGGACGCTCGGGCGCTCGGCAGACGTCGCGTCGGCCTCGCCCGCGGTAGCCGTCTCGTCGTCCTCGGTGGGACGGTCGCCCGGTTGCTCGTCGGTCATGGGGTCTCCAGTGACGGGGTCAGCCGATCGGGTCGAGCCACCAGAGCTCGACCTCCTGGCCTGCCGCGGGCTCGTCGATGGTCTCCGGCACGATCGCCAGCGCCTCCGTGGCGGCCAGCGTCGACAGGACATGACTCCCCTGCCCTCCCGCCAGGCGCACGCGGAGCCGGCCGGCGCCGTCCCGGACCGCGCGGCCAGCCGCATCGCGGGCGACGGTCACCCGTAGGTACGCCCGCCGTCCCCGGCTTTTCGAGGTGCCCTCGTCGAGCACGGCGCGGTCGGCCTCGCGGAGCAGGCGCCGGTGGCCGGCCAGGCGCCGGAGCGCAGGTCGCACGAACAGCTCGAACGTCACGACGGTCGACACCGGGTTGCCGGGCAAGCCGAAGAGCAGGGCCGGCGGAAGCGCGCCGTCGCGCGGGGCGGTGCCGAACGCGAACGGCTTGCCGGGCTGGACAGCCACCCGCCAGAGGTCGATCCGCCCGACGGCCTCGAAGGCGCTGCGCACGACGTCGTACGGACCGACGGACACCCCGCCCGACACGATCACCGCGTCGGCGCCGCGGGCCAGGCCGTCGCGGATGCGAGCCAGGACGTCGTCGAGGCGATCGGCGGCGATCCCGAGGTCGATCGCCTCGCCGCCCGCAGCCACGACCTGGGCGAGGAGCCCCGGCCGGTTGGCGTCGGGGATCCCCGCCGGCCCCAGCGGCTCACCGGCGGGGCGCACCTCGTCACCCGTGGCCAGGACCGCGACCCGTGGCCGCCCGTGGACGGCCACCAGCTCCACGCCCGCGCCGGCCGCCAGGGCGACCGCCGGTGGAGCGACCAGGGATCCGGGTTCGAGGATCGTGGCGCCCGCGTGCAGGTCGCTGCCCGCCCGGCGGATCGAGGCGCCGACCCGCACGACCTCATGGACGAGACACCCGGCCGGCAAGGGGCCGACCGCCTCGCGCCCGCGGGGCCCCGCGCGACCCGCTCCGTCGACCGGGGTCGTCGCCTCCACCGGCACCACGGCATCCGCGCCCGGGGGCACCGGCGCGCCGGTGGCGATCCGGATGGCCGTCCCCCGCTGGACCGTCGCGGCCGGAGCGACGCCAGCCCGCACCTCGCCGATGACGCGCAGCGTCACCGGCAGAGTGTCCGTGGCGCCGGCCGTGTCGAGCGCCCGGATCGCGTAGCCGTCCATCGCCGAGTTGTCCCATGGGGGAAGGTCGGTTGTCGCACGGACGGGCTCCGCCACCACCCGGCCCAGCGCCTCGAGCGGGGAAACCACCTCGGCGGGCAGGGGACCGTTGATGGTGGCCAGCAGTCGCTCGCGGGCCTCCTCGACCGAGAGGAGCCGGTCGAAGCCGCCGGCCGTCCGCGGCGTCTCGGCCGGTGTCTCCGCGGCCCGCGCCCGGTGGGCCGGCGTCCCGACGCCGGTCGGCGTCGTCTTCTCGGCCGTCGGCGCCTCGCCGGCTGGCCGCTCCTCGGTCGGCGTCGCCGCCGGCAGGTCGGGCAGCCTCGTCATCGGATGGTCACGCCACGCAGCTTCGCCCGGTCCTGGATGGTCGATGCGATGAGCCGGCGGGTGATGACGCCCACGAGGCCGCCGGCCTCCATGACCGGCAGCCCGTCGAGGCCCGTCCGTCGCAGGCGGTCGAGCGCTGACCACAGGCTGTCGCCGGGAGCGAGCGCCGCCATCGAGGGTGGCCCGATCATGACGTCCTCGGCCCGCGTCGTCGCCCACGACTTCCGGCCGACCCGCCGGAGCTGCGCGGACCCCACGACACCGACGACCTGATCGTCGCGGACGACGGGCAGCGCCGAGCCCTCGCCACCCTCCATCAATCGCTCCGCGAACGTGTCGACAGTCAGCTGGGGCGAGACCGAGGTGACCTCGCGGTCAACGACGTCGCCGACGCGCACGTCCTCGATCAGCTCCTGGACGGCCAGCCGGCGGTTGATCGCCCGCGAGGCCGAGCCGAGGAGCCAGCCGGAGAGGCCCAGCATGAGCCCGTCGGCGGTCTGGCCGAGCAGGATGATCGCGAGTCCTCCACCGACCAGGATCCAGCCGACGTAGCGGCCGGACGCCGCGGCCGCGCGCGCACCGCGCCGCTCGTCGCCGGTCCGGGCCCAGAAGACGGCCCGGACCAGCCGGCCGCCGTCCAGCGGATAGGCGGGAACCAGGTTGGCGGCGCCGAGGATGAGGTTGAGCGACGCCAGGACCAGCGCGACCAGCCCGACGGCCTGGAGCGTGTCGTCCCGGCTCGTCCGCGCGAGCACGCCGACGATGGCGAGCACCGCCCCGATGACCAGGCTGACGATGGGACCCGCGATCGCGACGGCCGCCTCGTCGCGTGGCCGGTCCGACTCGAGCTGGAAGGACGCGCTGCCGCCGAAGAAGAAGACGGTGATCGGGCCGACGTCGAGTCCACGCCGGCGCGCGACGATCCCGTGGCCGAGCTCGTGAGCCAGGACGGACAGGAAGAACGCCCCGGCGATGACCGCGCCGGCGAGCCACTTGATCGGCGAGGCGATGCTCGGCGCGTTGGCCTCGAGCTGGCTCACGACAAGGACCGCGACCAGCGATCCGATGAGGATCCACGACAGATGAATCCTGATCTCGAAGCCGAAGAGCCGGCCGACCGGCCAGCCGCTCACCCCACGGCCTCGAGGCTGGCCCGCGCGGCGCCCACAGCCGACGGGCGCTCCGAGCGCATGCGCCGCCGGGCAAGGGTGACGGCGATGGCGCACAGCACGAGGATCGCAACGCCGACCGCGAGCGATGTCTCGAACCAGAACCGCTGCGGGAACAGCTGGACGAGGCGCTCAGATCGCGGATCGAAGGTGTACGTGCCGCCGGCGAAGAAGAGTCGATGGAAGACCTCGAAGGCCGCCTCGAAGGCGAAAAGCCCCACGAGGCCGACGAGGAGGACCCCGACCCCGAGCGCCGCCGCGCCACCGCGAACCGCGCGCCAGAATGCCGGTGCGCCCTTTGTGGCAACGGCCGCAGCGAGCAGCACG
>JACDAV010000246.1 GCA_013695255.1 Chloroflexota bacterium | reverse complement strand
ATGGGGATCATCACCTTCTACCCGCTCATCTTCCAGGTCTGGATGTCGTTCCACGACTTCACGCTGGCCAATTTCCGGGTGCGCAACCCGGAGCCGGCGGAGTACATCGGGCTCGAGAACTACCTGCGGATCGCCCAGTCGCGCCTCCAGATCCCGAACTTCGAGTTCGCCCGCCTGGTGCTGTTCAACCTGTGGTGGGCGTTCAGCAACGTGGTCGTCCACGTGATCATCGGCGTCCTCGTGGCCGTGGTCCTGAACACACCAGGGCTGTGGCTCAAGCGCATCTACCGGGCGATCTTCATCCTGCCGGTCGTCATTCCGTCGATCATCGTCGCGACGGTCTGGCGGAACATGTTCGACCCGGCTGCCGGTGCGGTGAACCAGGGTCTCCAGTCGCTCGGCGGGCTGGTCGGCATCTCGCCGGACCATCCCGCGTTCAACCTGAACTGGCTTCGCCAGCCGGACGATCCCATCCCGTGGATCGCGCTGCCGCTGGCCTACTACGCGATGCTCATGGCGAACACGTGGCTCGGCTGGCCACTGAACTCCGTCGTCGCGACCGGTGCCCTGCAGTCGATCCCGGGCGAGCTGTACGAGGCGGCGGACATGGATGGAGCGAGCCCGTGGCAGAAGTTCCGCCACGTGACGATCCCGTTCCTCCGGCCGGCCATGCTGCCGTATGCCATCTACGGCTTCGTGATCACCTTCAACCTGTTCTTCCTGCCGTTCTTCATGACCGGTGGTGAGCCGTTCGGGAGGACCGAGATCCTCGTCACGCAGGCCTACCGGCTGGCCAACGAGCGACAGCTGTTCGGGGTGGCGGCCGCCTTCTCCGTGTACCTCTTCTTCCTGCTGCTCGTCGTGACGCTCATCACCAACAAGCTGGCCAAGGCCACCCGCAGCTATGCCGACTGAAGCCCCAGCCCGGACGGAGAGCGACCGATGACCGCGCTTGCCACCAGCCGCCGCCTACTGAGCCGCGGCGCCAGCCGATCCCGGACGCGCGACTCGGGCGAGCGCCGGCTGCCCATCGGGCGCCAGCTGATCCTGCAGGTCGTCTGCCTGCTCATCACGGCGACCGTGCTGTTTCCCATCGTCTGGATCGTCAGCATGTCGCTCGATCCCAGGAACCTCGCCCGGCCGGACGGGCTGAACCTGATCCCGCCGGGCGCCTCGCTCGACGCGTACGCGCGGGTGATCTCCCAGCCCACCTCCAACCCGATCGGCTTCCTCGACCTGATGCTCAACAGCCTCAAGATCGCGATCGGCGCTTCGCTCTTCGCCGTCGCCGTCGGCGTGACGGCGGCCTACGCGTTCTCCCGGCTGAAATTCCGGGGCCGTGAGGCGCTGATGATCGGCATCCTCGGCGTCCTGATGCTGCCCGCCGTGGCGACGATCATCCCGCTCTACGTGTTCCTGAACCAGTTCCAGATCAACCTCGGCGAGTCGTCCTTCAACCTGCGGGCGTCGCTGTTAGGTGTCTCGCTGGCGGTCATCTCCGCCCAGCTGCCGTTTGCGATCTGGAACCTGAAGGGCTATCTCGACACCGTTCCGAAGGACCTCGAGGAGGCGGCGGCGGTGGACGGGGCGTCGCAGAACCAGATCTTCACCAAGATCGTCCTGCCGCTGGCCGTCCCGGCCATTGCTGTCACCGCATTCCTGGGCTTCCTGGCCGGCTGGACGGAGTACCTGACGGTGGCCATGTTCGTGAGCGGCGAAGTCAAGGACTGGACGCTATCGATCGCGCTGAACAGCCTCGTCGGCCAGTTCGCGCGGACCACCAACTGGTCGCAGTTCGCGGCGTTCGCGATCCTGTTCGCCCTGCCCGTCTCGGTCGTGTTCTTCCTGTTCCAGCGCTACCTGGTCGGCGGTCTTGCGGTCGGCGGCGTCAAGGGCTGACCGAGCGGACGGCCCGGGACTCGTGGCGTGCGCCAAGCGGCCGAAGGGACCAGCTGGCCGCTACGGCGTCAGCCGGACGACCACCGACTCGTGGGCGTCGAGGGACTCGACCGGCACCCACGCGGTGAGGTCGCCTGCCGGCGGCGTGACGTCGGCGTCACCGAGCAGCACCTCGACGCCGGCGACGGTCGCTCCGCACGGCAGCGCCACGGACAGGTCGATGGCCGCCCCGCTGACCGGCCGATCGCCGACGTTCGCCAGCACGAGGACCGTCTCGGCCTCCGCGCGCCGGACGACCACGAGCACCGACTCCTCCGTCGAGGGCAGCACCAGCGCGTCGGGGCTCCGCAGCGCGGGCGACGCCGCGCGAACACGCACGAGGTCCCGGTACTGGGCGAGCAGCGACGCCGGGTCGTCGCGCTGCGCCGCGACGTTCGCCCCAGCGAGACCGTCGGCCAGCGGCTGCCACGGTGCGGCGTCGGAGAAGCCGGCGGCCGGCTCGGAAGCGTCCCAGGCCATCGGCGTCCGGATCCGCTCGTCCGGCTTCGTGCCCATCATCCCGATCTCCTCCCCGTAGTAGATGAACGGGGCGCCGGGCGCCGTCAGGAGGATCGTGGCCGCGACGCGTGCCCGGCCGATGTCGCCGCCCAGCTCCGTCGCGACGCGCGGCTGGTCGTGGTTGGTCAGGAACGTTCCGAACTGCCCGGGCGGGTAGGCCGCGATCGTCTCCTCGAGGGCCG
>JACDAV010000220.1 GCA_013695255.1 Chloroflexota bacterium | reverse complement strand
GACGGCGACGCTGGCCCGGCGCAACGAGCGGGCGAACCAGCGGCGCCCGCGCGACTGACACCCCGGACGACTCGCACAGCGGCCAGCCGCGGCGGGGCCAGCCGGCGGCCCTCAGCCACGACGACGGCCGTCACTCGTCGCGTGGCCAGACGGGCTGTCGCGGCTCGAGCGGGTCGAAGGACCAGTCGTTGCGGGTGGGCGAGAAGACGTCGATCACCACCGCGCCGTCGGATCCGGCCACGACCGCGTGCGGGCGTTCGGACAGGATCCGCCAGGTGCCGCCCGGTTCCAGGTCACGCGTCTCGCCGTCGATCGTGAACCGGACAGAGCCGCGGATGACCATCCCCAGCTGCTCGCTTGGATGGCGATGCTCCGGGACAACGGCGCCCGGCGCCAGCTCCACGACGGCCAGCGTGATCCGCTCGCCCTCGACCTTCCGGGCGCGCACCGACTCGCCCCAGACGTCGAAGGGCGGGATCGCGGCGAGGTCGACGAGGTTGCTCACGAGACCCTCCAGGCGAACTCCCGCGGGATCTGGGACGTTGAGCCGCGGGGGTTGCCCTCGGTCAGAGGTCGGAGCCGGGCGAGTGCTCGGTGGGAACCTCCTCGCCCTGCTCCTCGGGGGCTTCCGTCGGCGCGGCGTCGGCCGGCGAGGACCCGGCGGGCGTCGCCTCCTCGACCTTGGCCGGCCGGCCGTCCGGCTCCGTGCCGGACGGGCTCGGAACGCCCTCGGGGCGGCCGTCGGACCGTTCCCCGCCGGCCTCCGCCATGTTGTCCGCTCCGAGTGGGTTGGATTCGCCGTGGCCGCCCTGCGACATGGTCTGCCTCCCGTCCGTCTCATCGTCCGCCGGTCGGAACCGGCTCAGCGTAGCGTGATGGCCTCCTCCGTTCGCCCGGGTCGGGGGTCACGCCGGCCTCGCTTGCGACGGCGTTGCAGCTGGTCAGGCAATCGCGACGAGCATGACGCCCGCGTCGTCGGGCCCGGCTGGCTCGTCCGACCAGCGCCGGGTCACCTCGACCTCCGTAAACCCTGCCGTTCGGAGCATCAGCTCGATTTCCGGCACGAAGTACAGGTTCTCGACCAGCCGGCGCGGCGCCTCCTCCTCGACGACCGCACCGTCCCGCCACAGTCGGACGCGCAGCTCCAACTCGTGTCGGAGGGCGAGTGGATCGAACTCCGCCAGACGCGAGATGAGCTCGAGCTCGTCACCGTCCGCCGCTCGGCGCCGCTCGGCCGCGGCGGGCCACGGCCGTGGCAGATCGCCCCGACGGCCGGGCAGCCAGCGCGCCCAGCGCTCCTCGTCGAGCCCGGCGTACGGCAGCTCGTGCTCGATCATCAGCGCGCCGCCGGGCGCGAGCGCGCGGTGGATGCCGTGCAGGCCCTCGAGATCGTCCGCCCTCGACCCGCCGATGCCGAAGACGCCGCACAGGTACACGGTCCGGTAGCGTCGGTCGAGCTCCAGCCGGTGCAGCGGCTGGGCGACGAGCCGCGGGGCGAGCCCCTCAGCCCTGGCGCGCTCGGCGCAGAGCCGCAGCATGTCCTCGGACACGTCGACACCGTCGACCTCGAGACCCGCCCGAAGGAGCGGCAGCAGCAGCCGACCGGTGCCGCAGCCGGCATCGAGCGCCGGCTGGCCGTGCCGCTCGATGGCCGCTCGGTACCAAGCCAGCTCGGCCGGCTCGGCGACGTTGAACTCGTTCCAGTACCGGGCGATGAGCCCGTAGTGCCAGGTGGCGGTCTCGGCATTCACGGCGGCTCCTTCGTGGCCGATGCCGGGGCGGGCCGAATTGTCAAGTTCAGGTGCGCGGGCGCCGGCGTGGACAGGTCGACCGGCGCGGTGAGGCCGGCCGGCGACTCAGCCGTCTCGAGCCAGCTCCGCGGCGCGCCGCAGCCAGTCGGCTGGATCGGCGGCGTGGTAGGGGTGCTCGGACGGCTCGATGTTGTCGAGGAACTTCCGGTAGATGTGTGCCTGCCGCGCGGCCGCCACCGGGGCCAGCAGCGTCGCCGCCCGATCCGGGTCGGAGCCCGGCACGGCCGCCAGCCATTCGCGCCGCCACAGCGCGCTGAGC
>JACDAV010000179.1 GCA_013695255.1 Chloroflexota bacterium | reverse complement strand
GGAAGCTGGTGTGGCCGAGGGAGCGATCGCGGAAGGTGGCCACGACCGTGTCGAGCTCGGCGCAGATCCGGCTCACCTCGCTCTTGCTGATCCCGGCGTCGATGCCGAGGGCGGCCACGAGATCGTCGACCTTGCGCGTCGAGACGCCGTGGACGTAGGCCTCCATGACGACCGCCCAGAGGGCCCGGTCGATCCGTCGTCGGGGCTCGAGGAGGGCCGGGAAGAACGACCCGCTCCGGAGCTTCGGGATGCGCAGCTCGACGTCGCCGGCCTTGGTGCTGAGAAGCCGGCCGCGGCGGCCGTTGCGGTTGGTCGTCCGGCTATCGGTCCGTTCGTATCTCCCGGCGCCGATCGCCTGGTCGGCCTCGAGCTCGATGAGCTGCTGGAGGACGAGCGTCATCGCGTCGCGCATGACGTCGGCGCTGCCGCCGGCGCGGATCGCGTCGAGCAGCTCGGACAGGGCAGACTGTGACAGGGCCATCGGTTGGACTCCTCTACGTGAACCCGGCTAGGAACACGCTGAGAATCACACCGGTGGCCCCCTCGCTGCGCGGCGTCAGCGCAGGTCAGGGGCCGGGCTCAAATCCCACCACTCGGGGGGACACTCCTCAATGTCCCCCGGCGGTGCGGATGGATTGCCGTCCCGTTCGAGCTCGAGGAGTGACCGACACAGCGCAAGGCTTCTCTAGCGGCATGCCGTTGATGACGAGCCTGGTCGCGAAGGCATGGCATCCGATGGCTGCCGAAGTACGGGCGCGTTCCCCCGCCCCGCCGAATGGCGCCCTTGCGCCGAGCGCCGGCCCAACTTGTCGGGCTGACCGGCAGACCAAGGGCGTGCCGGAGCTGCGCCTCGGAGGGGCGCCGAGTCTGGCGAGGAGCGTTGACCGTGCCACCAGGCACCGGGCGCTCCAGCTGGCTGGCCGCTTAGACTGCCGGTGTGAATGACCGCGCTGGTTTCGATGCGTCGGTGGAGCCGGCGTACGACGAGTCGACAGACGAGATGTTCCGTCCGGATATGGTCGGGCCAGTCGTTGACTTCCTCGCCGAGCTCGCCGCCGGCGGTCCAGTGCTCGAGCTTGGCATCGGCACCGGCCGGATCGCCCTCCCGCTGGCCGCCCGCGGACTGGACGTCCATGGCATCGACCTCTCGGAGGACGCCGTCGCCAGGTTGCGAGCGAAGCCGGGAGGGCCTGCGCTGCCGGTGACGATCGGCGACTTCGCGACCACGCGAGTCGAGGGTCACTTCACACTCGCGTACCTCGTCTTCAATACGATCATGAACCTGACGACGCAGGGGGAGCAGGTCGCGTGTTTCCGCACGGTCGCCGCGCAACTCGAACCCGGCGGGTGTTTCGTGATCGAGGTCATGGTCCCTGACCTCCGCCGTCTGCCGCCGGGCGAGACGGTCAAGCCTTTTGATTTCAGCGAGGATCACTGGGGGTTCGACGAGTACGACGTGGCGAACCAGGCCCTCAGGTCGCATCACCTCACGTTCCGGGACGGGAAGATCGACTATTCGTCGGGGCCATTTCGTTACGTCTGGCCGTCTGAGCTCGACCTGATGGCCGCGATGGCCGGTTTGCGGTTCAGGCAGCGCTGGGACGGATGGATGCGGGATCCGTTCACCAGCGAGAGTCGCCAGCACGTGTCAGTCTGGGAGAAGCCGACGGGCGACGGGAGCGGCTGAGCTTCGGTCTTCAGCATCCGTCCACCTGCAAGCGAGGAGAGCGGACAGTGACCGATCCCCATGAGCTTCGTCGTCGGGCAATCGGTCCCGAGGACCTCGGCCGCTTCTTCATCGACCGGGCAAACGCCGGTGACGTCGACGGCTTGGTGGCGCTGTACGAGCGTGATGCGGTGCTGCTTGCCGCTTCCGGCGAGGTCGCGAGCGGGCCCGGATCGATCCGGCTGGTCCTGGAGGCGATGGTCTCTGGCATGGCTGCGCAGGGCACCATCTTCAGCGGGACGCCACCGCCGGCCGTCAGCCGAGGCGATCTCGCCCTCACCTACACGCGCTTCACAGCGAGCCACACCAGTGCGGATGGACGGCGCGCCACGCGGAAGAGGATCACAGCCGAGGTCGCCCGCCGTCAGCCGGATGGGACGCGGCTCCTCGCCATCGGCCAGCCCCACATCCTGGGTTAGCGCGTCGCATCGTTGCTCGATCGTGCTGCTCGGAGTGTCGCTGCTCAATTGCTTCTCGACAGACCGTGCCGAGCTGATAGCCGAGCCGTGCGGCGTGACGGCTCGAGTTTCACAGCGGCCGACACACGCTGTGAGCGGTCGGGTCATGTCGTGAGCGCCCTCGCGCGTGCTCGCCGGACGCTCAAGCGGCTCCTCTCCACGGAGAGCGACCGCGAGCATTCGGGGCAGTATCGTTGCGCGGCGACCGACGCGGCGTCGATAGGTGGCAGCGTCGACATTCGAGAGGCACTGCGCTCAACCAATCGCGGGCTGCATCAAGGCGCGAGAGTCGCAGCTCGGCAGACTTATGCCCCCGCGCTATCAGTAACCGGCCGGCACCCGCCCGCTGGAGCGAACCTGATACTTGGTCAGGTGCCCATCAGAGTCTGATGCACACGCACGCTCACGCTCAGAGTCAGGTGCCCAAAGATCAGTAGAGTCAGGTGCCCATTGCATCGAATCGCCTCCTTGCGACGGAGGCCCGCACCCGATCAGAACCACAAGATGTTGTGGTTGGACCGCGCTGTCGGTCCATCTTGTGAATTGGCTGGCGAGGAAGGATTCGAACCTTCAATCCCCTGATCCAGAGTCAGGTGCCTTACCGTTTGGCCACTCGCCAGTGCGCCCGGGATTGTACCCCACGGTGCGCGGGCCCTCGACGAGGTCCACATGGAACTGACGCCGCGCCGGTCACCGCAGCGGCCCTTCGGCCTGGGGCTCAACCTGCCCTACGTGGAGGGCGCGCTCGACGGCGCGACCCCGCGCTGGCCGGACATCCGGGCGATGGCCACGACAGCCGAGGAGGTCGGCTTCGACGCGCTGTGGATCTCCGACCACGTGGGCTTCGGCGACCCGGCGGGGGAGTGGACGGGCGCCTGGGACTCGTGGACGCTGCTGGCCGGTCTGGCCGCGGTGACGCAACGAGTCCACCTCGGGACGTACGTCAGCGCGGCGCCGTACCGGAACCCCGCCCTGTTGGCGAAGATGGCCGAGACGCTCGATGAGATCAGCGGCGGCCGCGCGATCATGGCCATTGGCGCCGGCTGGAACCGCCCGGAGTTCGAGTCCTACAACTTCCCGTGGGAGCGGCGCTTCGACCGGTTCGAGGACGCGCTGCGGATCGTGACCCAGCTGCTGCGCACGGGTGAGTCGACCCACGACGGCAGCCGGGAACGCACCCGGCATGCGAGGCTGTCGCCACGCGGTCCGCGCCCGACCGGCATGCCGGTCATGGTCGGCGCCACCGGGCCGCGGATGCTCCGGCTGACGGCCGAGCTGGCGGACGACTGGAACGCCGGCCTCCGGCGGCCGGAGGAGGTCGAGCCGCTGATCCGGGCGCTCGACGAGGCCTGCGCCGAGGTGGGCCGCGACCCGGCATCGCTGACCCGCTCGGCGGAGGTGCTCGTGCGTACGATCGCGTCGCCGGACGACGCGCCGGCGGGGGAGCGCGAGCTCCGAGGGTCGCCCGAAGAGATCGCTGCGCAGCTCAGGCGGTATGCCGATCTGGGCGTCGGTCACCTGCAGGTCCAGCTCCGTCCGAACACGCCCGCCGGCGTGCGGGCGTTCGGGCCGGTGATCGAGGATTTCGACCGGGTGGACGGGCCCGGTCAGTCGTCCTCGACGTCCTCGATGTGAGCCGGCACGGCGAACCCGAACTCGGAGCCACCGGCCGGCCTGCGGGCGGCCCAGATGCGACCGCCCATCGCCTCGACGAGCTGCCGGCACACGAACAGGCCGATTCCGGCACCGGCGGCCTTGCGGCTGGCGGTTCGTGACCGATAGAACAGCTCGAAGAGATGGCCCTCCTCGCCGGCCGGAAGCCCGATCCCAGAGTCCAGCACGCGGACGACCAGCTCCCCGCCCTCGTGGGTCGCCTGCACCTCGATCGGCGCGCCGGGCGGGCTGTACTTGGCGGCGTTGGACAGCAGGTTCCTGACCACCTGCTCGACGTAGGTGGGCTCACCGAGCACGAGCGGTAGCCGCTCCTCGAGGCGCAGCGCCATCGTCCTGGTCGGCCAGCGTGCCGCTTCCGCGTGCACCGCGCGCCGGAGGATCTTGTCCATCAGCAGCGGCTCGTCCGAGCTCTCCACCCGGCCGCGCTCCGCCCGGCTCAGCACGAGCAGGTCCTCGACCAGCCGGTAGAGCCGGTCCGCCTCCGCCTCGATGTCGCCGATGGCCTCGTTGCGGACCTCGGGGGCCAGCGAGTCGAGGCGCCGACGGAGCATCTTGGTCAGGCCGTAGATCGTCGTGATCGGCGTCCGGAGCTCGTGGCTGATGACGCCGATGAAGGCCTCCCGCAGCGCGGCTCCGCGGCGCTCCTCCGCGTACAGGCTGGCCAGCTCGATCGGCCCTGACAGCGCCCGGACCACGGTCGACAGGAGCTCGACGTCCGCGTGGTCGAACGCGCTGGCCTCGGTCGAGTCGATCTCCAGCAGCCCGATGCCGCGATCGCGCCGGACGATCGGCACGGCGAGCCAGGAGCGGATCGCGCTCGCCGCCGCGGGCCCGGTCATGCTGAGTCCGGCGGCCTGCACGTCTCCGGACAGGTAGGGCTCCAGGGTCTCGACCACTCGCCAGCTCCGGCTCGGGCCGCGGGGCAGCCGCTGGCCGAGCGCCTCCTCCGCGAACGGCCCGACGGCCGCCCGGATCGCGAGCTGGTCGCCCTCGACGAGGGCGATGGATCCGCCCGTCAGCGGCACGACGGTGCGCAGCCGGTCGAGCGTCTCCAGGAGAATGTGGTCCAGCTCACGCTCGCCGGCCGCCACGGTGGCGATGTCGACGATCAGCTGGGCGGTCGCGGCGGAGCGGAGCGGGTCGGGCACCGGCAGGTCGAGCAGCGGCTCGTCGACTTGGGCCATCGCTTGCATCCTACCAGCGCCCTGTGAGGCCTCCTCCTCCAGGGCGGCGGGACCACCGCGAGCTTCGACAGAGCTCCGCGAGCTTCGCAAGCGGCCTGCAACGGCCGTCGGCGCGCGACCGGTCCACACGCGGCCGGGTTCGGCTACGGTGACGTCCACCCAGCGACGGGGCCCGGACGCCCACGGAGACGGATGGCCAGAATCACGCCGGACGCATCGCACCTCGTCACGCTCGTCGAGCACATCGACACGGTGCTCGACCGCGTCGCGTTGCTCGACCCGCCGTCCGTGGCCGCCGGTCGCCGCATCCGCCAGCTGAGCGACCATCTTGGCAGCCACGTCCGGCCGCGCGCCAGGAGCCTCGAGGCGCCCCTCCTCGTCATGCTGCTCGGGCCGACGGGGGCCGGCAAGTCCTCGCTGTTCAACGCGCTCGTCGGGCGTGCCGCCAGCCGGACCGGTGTGCTCCGCCCGACCACTCGCGAGCTCGTTGCCCTCGTCCGGCCGGAGGACCGAGACAGCCTGACGGGCCCGGGCGGCCCGCTGGCCGGTCTCGGCGCGGACCAGCTGCGTCTCCTCGTCGACGAGACGGCCCCGGAGGGTGTGATCCTCGTCGATGCGCCGGACGTCGACTCGGTCGAGCATGCCAACCGGGAGCTCACCGATCGGTTGGTCGAGGCCGCGGACCTTGCGGTATTCGTGACCACGGCGACGCGTTACGCGGACCGCGTGCCATGGGAGGTGCTCGGCAGGGTGCGCGAGCGCGGGCTGCCCCTCACCGCGGTCGTCAACCGGATGCCGCCCGGCGACGAGGCGCGGACGATCATCCTCGAGGACCTGCGGCGGCTCTTCGAGGAGGGCGGCCTCGGCGGAGACGATCAGCCGCTCGAGCTGGTCCCGGTGGCGGAGGGTTCGCTCGACCCCGCGACGGAGGGACTGGCGGCGGACGCGATCCAGCCGCTGCGCGACCGGATCGACGCGCTGGCGGCCGACCGCGATTCTCGCCTGACCCTGGCGGCACGGGCGCTCGGCGGCGCCCTGGCCGGTCTCGAGCCGCAGCTCCGGACGATCGCCGACGACCTCGAGCACGGCGCGATCGATGCGGATCGCCTCCGGCGCCTGGCGACGGATGCCTACGAACGCGAGCTCGGCGGGCTCCGCGACGACCTCTCGCGGGGCACCTTCCTGCGCGCCGAGGCACTGCGGCAGTGGCAGGAGTTCGTGGGCGCGGATGAGCTGACCCGGATGTTCGCGACGGGCATCGGCCGGGTGAGGGGAGCGCTGAGCTCGTTCATCCGCGGCCGGCAGGAGGCCCCCGTCGCCGAGGTCCGGGACCAGACGCTCGACGACCTCGTGGCGCTGGCGCGAGTCCGGCTCGCCGAGGCGGCCAGGCGCACCGCGACGGCGTGGGCCGAGGAGCCGGCGGCGTCGCGGGCGCTCGAGTCGCACCCGGAGGCCTGGACGGTGTCCGACGACGTCGAGGGCAGGCTCGGCGAGCGGTTGCGGGCCTGGGTCGACACCATCGCCGAGGACGTCCGGACGACGGGTGGGGGCAAGCGGACGCTGGCCCGCGGCGCGTCCGTCGGCGTCAATGCGGCGGGCATCGGCGTGATGCTGGCCACGTTCTCCCACACCGGCGGGCTGACTGGCGCGGAGGTCGGCATCGCCG
Source organism: Chloroflexota bacterium (assembly GCA_013695255.1). Taxonomy (GTDB): domain Bacteria; phylum Chloroflexota; class Limnocylindria; order Limnocylindrales; family CSP1-4; genus JACDAV01. The sequence continues at coordinate 361 of JACDAV010000179.1, read as the reverse complement.
CGGCGACCGGCTTCCTCAACCAGAAGCTGCTCTCGGCGCTCTTCGGCGAGGCGGCCATGGTCGAGATGATCCAGCGGGCGCGACAGCGACTCGTCGACCTGCTCGGCGACACGTTCCGGGACGAGGTCGCCCGGTTCGACGCGCTGACCTCCGATCCGGCCGTCCTGCGGGGCCTGGCCGAGGAGCTGCGGGCCCTGGCCGACGAGCTGCGGCGGCTGCCCGGCACGATCACGGTGTCAGCCAGGGCGGTCGTCCTGCCGGACCTGCCGAGCCTCGAGCGGCAGGCGGCTGCACCCGCGTCCGCCACGCCGAGCGGGTCGGCCGGCCCCGGGCGCTGAGGGTGGCCCCTGCCGTCGAGGCG
>JACDAV010000177.1 GCA_013695255.1 Chloroflexota bacterium | reverse complement strand
ATGGCGGGAGCCGGGAATGGGGCCGGCGGCCGTCCTGGTGGGGCGTCGGGGTCGATCGAGCGACCAGGAAACGATACGAGGATGGAGGGGCGCCGTCAAGGCCGAAAGCACAACATGTAGTGGTTGGTGCCGACATCGCATCGCTATATGTTGTTCGGTGCCGTGTCCACGCTCCACCGTCGGTTGTCCACGCACGAGGTCGCGTTGTCCACCGGCGGGAGTGACCTTCTCCACGGTCTGTGAACGGGTCATCGACAGGCGGCGCGGACCGCACCGGCGTTCTATTTCAGTCAGATGCCCACCCACATGCGCGCGCCCCCGGGCGGCTGAGCTCGGGGCGGCCGTGGCCACGTATGCCGGGCAGGACTGGTACGCGGCAGCCAACCGCCATTGCCGGCCATCCATGCGCCGCGGGACTGTTGGGCCGCCTGGGCTCCGTCGACCTGCCAGCAGTCGTGCGTGGAGTCGGCCGGCAGACGGGCTCGTACGCCCGTTCGGCGGTCCTACCAGTCCCGGCCCGCATGTCTGGCCGCCGAACCGGCGGCCGCGACCCGGCGATACGCCGTGGATAAGGGCTCGCGGCGACGATGGCCCGGTGAACGCCATGAGGCTCGGGGCAGCGGTTCGCGCCGTTCGCCTGAGGCGCCGGCTGCGGCAGCAGGACGTCGCCGAGCGTGCTCGCGTCTCCCAGCCAACCGTGTCCCGTGTCGAGCGCGGCCACATCGCCTCACTCTCGGTCGAGAAGGTTGCCGCGGTCTGCGAGGCGATCGACGTGCGGCTCGACTTTGTACCGCGCTGGCGGGGCGGCGACCTCGACCGCGTCCTGAACAGCCGACACGCGAGCCTCCACGAGGCCACCGCGCGGTGGTTCGCACAGCAGCGCGCCGAGTGGACGCTCGTTCCCGAAGTGACCTTCGCCCTGTACGGCGAGCGCGGCGTGATCGACATTCTGGCGTGGCACGCCGGGAGCCATTCGTTGCTCGTGATCGAGCTGAAGAGCGAGATCGTCGACGTCAACGAGCTGATCGGCACGCTCGACCGGAAGCGGCGATTGGCGCCCCGGATCGCGCGCGAGCGGGGCTGGAATGCCGCCGCATCCTCAGCCTGGGTCGTCATTGCGCCGAGCCGGACGAAACGGCGGCGCGTGGCGGAGCACGCGGCGGTCCTCCGTAACGCCCTTCCGCACGACGGCCGGTCCATCCGTGCGTGGCTCGGTGATCCGATCGGCAGCCGAGCGGCTCTCTCGCTCGAGTCCTTTGGCGCGACCGGGGAGCGCGGCCGGTCGACGACCAAGCGCGTCCGGTGTTCGTCCGCCAGCGTGAGACCGGGGCTTCCCGGGGGAGCCGGCAAAGCGTAGAGTCGGCCATCGCCGCGACGAAACAGGAGCATGACCCGCGGCGCGGACCTGGAGGACGAGATCGATGCGAGGACGCGTCCGCCGTCGGTTTGCGGCGATCTTCCTGGCCGCCGCCGCGGCTCTTGGCGGCGTGGTCCCGGCGGCGGCGTCCGCGCCGGACCCCATCCTCCTCGTTCACGGCTGGCGTGGGGACACGTCCACGTGGGCGGACATGATCGCCATGTTCCAGGAGCAGGGCCGGACCGCGGTGGCAATCGATCTCGCGACCGAGGACAACATCAGGAACGCCGCCCAGATCCGGGACTTCATCGCGGCCCAGGGCTGGTCGCGGGCGGACATCGTGGCCCAGTCGATGGGCGGCCTGTCATCCCGCCACTTCATCAAGTTCCTGAAGCCGCCCGTCGTGGACAGCTACGTCTCGCTCGGGACCCTGCAGTACGGCATCTACTCCGCCTGCGTGCTGCCCAGCAGCAGCGGCGGGCAGATGTGCCCCACGAGTCGCTTCCTGCGTGATCTCAACCGCGGCGACGACACCCCGAACGCCGGCTCTCCGGCCGTCTACTGGACGACTATCTACTCCACGACCGACGGCGTCGTCCCGACCTCCTCCTCGCGCCTCGACGGCGGCGCTTGCCACGTCCAGGTCCCCGGACCTGGCCACAACGAGATGGACAACGACCGGACCGTCTTCACGCATGTCCTCGCGGCGGTCGACCGGACCTGCAGCGGCACGTTCAAGTAGCGGGTTTGCGGATCGGGCTCGTCTCGGACACGCACTTGCCCAGGTTCGGGCGCGCCCTCCCCCGAGCGCTCGTGAACGGCCTCCGTGACGAGGGCGTGGAGCTGATCCTCCATCTCGGCGACTTCACCGGGCCGGACGTGCCGGCGCTGTTCGAGGCGATCGCACCCTTCGATGCGGTGGCGGGCAACAACGATGGCCCCGAGCTCGCGGCTCGGTTCGGTCGGCGGCGAATCGTCGAGGTGGCGGGAGTCCGGTTCGGCCTCGTCCATGGCGACCTAGGCGTCGGGCAGACCACGCCAGAGCGTGCCGCCGGCACCTTCGTTCCCGGCGAGGTGGACGCTGTGCTGTTCGGCCACAGCCACATCCCCCTGGTCGAGCGGCTGCCGGATGGCCGCTGGCTCGTCAATCCTGGCTCGCCCACGGACAAGCGCCGGCAACCGCGCTATTCGTGGGCCCTGCTCGAGGTCGACCGCGACGGTGCCGTGCATCCCGAGCTGCGCTTCTTCGACGATCGCCGTCCCTGACGGACACGCGGCCCGCGACCGGTCAGGCCCGCCCCGAGCCGGGTCGCTCCAACTCGTTGCGCTACGGCGTCGCCTCGAAGGCGATCTCGGCGTCGAACTCCGGTTCGTCGAGGGCCTCCGGGCCCTCCATCTCCCAGCCGACGCCCTGGTCGAGCGCGTCGTACCACTGCACGCCGCGGCATGTCGCTGTGCCGCGAACCGCGCTCTCGTCCGCGACCTCGACGTCAACGATGCAGCGGGACGAGTCGTAGGCCGTCGTCCAGTGCTCCGATTCCTGGACGAGATCGAGCTGCAGATAGGCGGCCGGGCCGAGTCCGAACTCGGAACCGGCTCCTTGCAGCGTCACGTGCCAGCCGTCCGGGCTGCTCCAGCGGACTGACGTGCCGGTCTCGGACATGAGGGTCGCGCCGTCCGCGAGGCGATCGAGCTCGATCGTCGTCCCATCGCCGAGCTCAATGGTGGCCGAGCCGGTGCGGTAGGTGGCGACCACCGAGGGAGTCGGGAAGGCCTCGTCGTACGGCGGGTAGCCGAACAGGAGCCCGCACCCGGACACGATCGGCGCCGCCAGCCCGACCGCGACCGCCAGGCCGCGCGTTCGCCCGACCCACCTCGCCACCCGCCCCGGACGCCCCATCGCGGTCCGCGCGCCCCTCAGTTGAGGCCGCTGTACGCGTGCAGGCCGCTGAACCAGAGCGAGCCCGAGTAGGTCACGAGCACCATCCCGAAGCCCACGACCAGGAGCAGCGCGGCCGGTCGGCCCGCCCAGGACCGCTGGTTGCGGGCATGCAGGTAGACGGCGTAGGTGAGCCAGGTCACGAGCGCGGCCGTCTCCTTGGGATCCCAGCCCCAATAGCGCGACCAGGCGATCGACGCCCACCACGAGCCCAGGATGATCATCGTGGCGAAGATCGGGAAGCCGATGATGACCGCCCGGTAGGCGACCTCGTCGAGGACCTTGTGCCCCGGCAGCCAGGCGAAGCGGTCGTCCTTGCCCTGGACGAGGTAGGCCACGCCGGCGGCGAAGCTGGTGGCGAAGATCCCGTAGCTCAGAACCGCCATGCCGACGTGGATCGTGAGCAGCGGCGCGTTCTGGAGCGCCGGGACGAGCGGCTCGATGGCGGACGGAAGGCTCGAGGCGTAGAGCAGCATGGCGAGGGCGACGCCGGCCGGGATGAAGCCCATCGATCGGATCGGGTAGCGCCGTTCGAGGAGCAGGTAGCCGCCGAGGATCGATGTGCCGAACGCCACGCTGAACTCGAACAGGTTGCCCCACGGTCCGCGACCGACGAGGTAGCCGCGCAGGAGCAGGGAGCCGACGAGCAGCCCGAAGGCGACCAGCGTGACGGCGCGCGCCGCTCGCCCCAGCGGACTGACGCCGGCGCTGAGCGGCGTCCCGGCGGCCCCTGCCGTGCCAACGGTCCGAGCCGCGAAGCTGCCGCCGACGACGCCGGCCCACGCCGGCCGGACGCTCGAGGCCAGCGCGGGGAGGGTTCGCCGGCCGTTGGCGAGCAGCACGGCGTGCCCCACGTGGGCCGCGAAGCCCACGGCGAGGGCGATGGTGCCGACGGTGAACAGGAGCTGAGAAATCTGCGCCATAGCCTGCCTCAGGGACGCCGGCCGGGACGCATCGGTTGCCGACGGTCCGTTCTGGACGCTGGGGCCCCGGTCATGCGGCTGCCCCGGTCATGCGGCTGCCGGCGTCATGCGACTGCCCGACCGCCGGGCGGCGGCGGGGTCGCCCGAACCACCTGGTTCTGGGCCCGGATCTTCAGCACGAGCCCGCAGTTGCCGCAGGTGTCCATCGCCGCCGTCCGCGCGACGCCGCACTTCGGGCAGCGCACGGTCAGCCCCTCGCCGCAGGTCTCGCAGCGGGTGACGTTCGGCGGGTAGATCAGGCCGTCCCGAGAGCAGAACGGCTCGCCGGTCGGAAACACGGGCTGTCCGTCGCCGGCGATCGGAGCGAGCACGGGTTCCGGCGGCTCGGCCAGCGGGGCGCGCGGCCGGCGGATGAAGTAGATGAGGTGAGCGAGCAGGAGGAGCGACAGGATGGGCCCGAGGACCCCGATCAGCAGAAACATCGGCAGCAGGCCGATGAGCCCGCCCCAGTCGGGGATGATGAACTGGCTCATGAACTCGAGGAGGCCGTTCCAGAAAGCCTCGAGCGCGTCGACGACATCCACGTCGGCGATTGTAGCGGGGGATCGGCTGCTGCCCCCACGGCTCCGGACGCTCGGCGACCGGTGCTGGGCCGTTGCCGTCAGCCCGGCGGGTGACCGCGTCTGGGGTTGCCGCGCTTCGCCGTCGCGCCGCGGCCGGGCCGCCATCCCGGACGCTCCGGCTCGCCGTCGTTCGTCGCGGCGGCCTGTGAGGCGGTCATCGCGGGGGGCCGCCGGTTGCCGATCGCCGGCCCCTCGATGCGTTCCCGCTCCAGCCGGCCGATGAGCCAGTGCGTCCCGGCCGATCGCACGCCCCGCTCGCGGAGCGCCACCCGCAGCTGGTGGTCGTCGGTGACGACGAGGACGTTGTCGAGGCTGGCCCGCCGCTGACCGCCCGCTCCGCCGACGGCCCGCGCCGCCTCGTCGACCATGCCGATCAGCACCTGGTCGCCGGTCCGCCGACCGCTGTAGCGGACGATCAGCCCGGAGGCGATCCGCGTGTTGTGCATGCCGCGATCCGGCAGCCCGTCGAGGATGAGCTCGATCCCGACCGTCGCGGGAACCGCGCCGCGAAGCCGTCCGATCAGGGCCGCGGCCGGCGCCGGCTCCGCGCCCCGCCGGAGCGCGTGGAGCAGGTTCGAGCCGTCGACGAGCAGCCGGTCCGTGCCGTCGAGGGGGTTCGTGGCGCTTCCGGGCCGTGGCATTCGTGGCATCGTAGACCCCGGCTGCAGCCGTGCGACAGGAGGCCTCGCCTGACCATCGACCCGGACCCGGACCCAGACCTGCTCGCGGCGATCGACACGATGACGCCCGCGCCGTTCCCGTGGTGGGTCGCGGGTGGCCACGCGCTCGACCTCGCCGTGGGGCGACCGATCCGGGCGCGGAAGGACGTCGACCTCGCGATCCTGCGCCGTGACCAGGCTGCCCTCCGCACGCACCTCGTCGAGTGGGAGATTGCGGCTGTGCGGCCCGGCCACGGTCTGTCGCCGTGGAGCGCCGGCGCCTGGCTCGAGCCGCCGATCCACGAACTGTGGGCTCGGCCGCGCGCCGCGGCTACCTGGCGGTTCGAGGTGCTGTTGAACGAGGCCGACGACGCCCGATGGCTGTACCGGCGTGACCCGCGCATCTCCCTGCCGCTGGCGGCGGTGCTCAATTCCCGGGTCGGCGGCGTGCCGGTCCTGCCGCCGGAGGTCGTGCTGCTGTACAAGGCCAAGGCCTCGCGGCCCGAGGACGAGATCGACTTCCAGGCCGCGCGGGAGACGTTGTCGAAGGCGGCAAGAGCCTGGCTTCGAGCCGCTCTGACCATGGCGCACCCGGGACATCGCTGGCTGCCGGACCTCGTCTGAAGCCTGCGGCACTCCGGCTCGCGGCTGCCGGGGTTGGCCCCGGCCGCTAGCTGGGCCCTATCCCGGGCGCATCTGGCCGGCGCGTTCATGCACCCGATGACTGCAACGGGTTCCCAGGGGTGCGTTTGGGGGCCATCCATGCCTGATGAGACTGGCCGCGACTCGTGGCTGGCGAAAGTCACGGCGGGCGCGACCACTCGGATAGCATCCCCGGGTGCTTCTCCTCGTCGATCTCGACGGCGTCGTCTATCGCGGCCTGGACGCCGTGCCCGGAGTGGCGGCCGTCCTCGCCGATCGGGCCGCGCGCGGCGACGACGTGGTCTACGTCACCAACAACTCGATGCACTACGGCGCCGACTACATCACTCGCCTCCGCGCCATGGGTGCGCCCGTCGAGGAGGACCGGGTCGTGAGCTCGGCCCGGGCGACCGCGATCTGGCTGCGCGAGCACCACCCGGCCGTCCGGCGCGTGCTGGTCCTGGGCGCGGGCGGTCTCGAGCGCGAGCTGCGAGACGTCGGGTTCGACGTGGTGACGGCTGCCCACGCGGCGACCCGTGCCGGCCAGGAGGCGATCGACGGCTTCGACGCCGCCGGCGGACCGGACGCGGTCGTGGTGGGGCTCGATCCCCAGCTCACCTACCTGCGCCTCGCCGTCGCCGCCGACGCGGTCCGGGCGGGCGCCCTGTTCATCGCCACCAACCGGGATCCCGTCTACCCGACCGAGCGCGGGCTGCGGCCGGGTGCCGGCTCGCTCGTTGCCGCCGTCGAGGCGACGACCGGGGTGACGCCGGTGTCGATCGGCAAGCCCGAGCCGCACCTGCTCGAGGCGGCGGCCCATGCCGTCGGGCGCTCGCCACGGGAGGCGGTGATGATCGGCGACGGCCTGCTGACCGACATCGCGGCGGCCCGTGCGGTCGGCTGCCGGTCCGTCCTGATGCTGACCGGCGTCTCGACGCTCCTCCACCTCGACGCACTACCCGACGCGGACCGCCCGACCGCCGTCGCCGCCGACGCCGCTGAGCTCGCGACCATCCTCGACCGGCTCGGTCCCTGACGAGGGCCGACGATCGCGATGGAGCGGATCTCGGTCGTCGGCAGCTCCGGCGCCGGCAAGACGACGCTCGCCCGGGCGCTCGCGGAGCGGCTCGCGCTGCCGTACGTCGAGCTCGACGCCCTGAACTGGGGCCCCGACTGGCAGGAGGCGGCGCCCGAGGTCTTCCGTCAGCGGGTCTGGGCAGCCACGGCCGGCGACCGCTGGGTCTGCGACGGCAACTACGCGATCGTGCGCGACATCGTGCTCGCCCGCGCCGACACGCTCGTCTGGCTCGATCTCGCCTTCGGCGTCGTGCTCGGCCGCACGATCCGCCGCTCCGTCTCGCGGGCGATCAGCCGCGAGCCGATCTGGAACGGCAACGTCGAGTCGTGGCGCTCACTGCTCGGCCCGAAGTCGCTCATCTGGTGGACGATCCGGACGCATCACGGCCGGCGCCGGCGGTGGGAAGCATGGCTCCGCCGGCCGGAGGCGGCACACCTCGTGGTGGTGCGGCTGAGGTCGCCCGGCGAGGTCGATCGCTGGCTCGCGGGTCTCGACTAGGTCGGCGTCGCCGCCAGCTCCGGGATGCCGCTCGCCCACGCGTCGAACGCTTCGCGCAGCGGCTGGAGCGAGGCCTCGTCGGCGAAGGCCACGTCGAGCGCCCGGCGGTCGATGGCCCACAGCTCCGGCAGCGTCAGACCGATCCGCTCGACCGCCCGCGCGAACTCCTGGGAGAGGGTGACGTCCGACACGGTCAGGTCGTCCGTCGAGAGCGTGACCGGCACGCCGGCCCGATGGAGCCGTGCCAGCGGGTGCTCGGCGACGGAGGCGACGATCCCCGCCTGCACGTTCGAGGTGGGACAGAGGTCGAGCGGCACGCCCCGCGCCCGCAGCTCCTGGCCGAGGGCCGCGTCGTCCACCGTCCCCGGACCGTGCGCGATCCGCTCCGGGTCCAGCGCCAGGGCTCCGCGAACCTGTGCCGCGCCGCCCCACTCGCCAGCGTGCAGCGTGATCCGGAGGCCGCCGGCGCGTGCGGCCTCGAACGCGCCCCGGTGGAGCAGCGGGTCGGGGAACGCCGCCTCGGGGCCCGCCAGGTCGAAGCCCGTCAGTCCCTCGGTCGCGAAGCGCGCGGCCGTTTCGGCCAGGGCGAGGTTGTCCGCCGGCTCGTGTGACCGGAGCGCCGTGCAGATCAGCCGGACGGTGATCCCCGTCCGCTCGGCCGCCTCGCGCGCCCCGCGACAGACGGCGGCGATCCCCTCGGCGATGGGCAGGCCCCGGGCGATGTGCAGCCGCGGTCCCCAGCGGATCTCGAGGTAGCGGACGTTGTCGGCTGCCTTGGCAGCGACCAGCTCGGCCGTGATCCGCTCGAGCGCCTCGGCGTCCTGCATCAGCGCGATCGGCAGTTCGAAAGCGCGAAGCAGCTCGGCCTGGTCCGCGCAGCGTTCGGGGGCCACCAGCGCGGCGTACATGCCGGCCCAGTCTCGCGGCGCGTCGACGCGCCGCGTGCGGGCGAGCTCGAGCGCCGTGTCGATCCGCAGCGAGCCGTCGAGGTGGAGATGGAGCTCCGCCTTGGGCATCGCCTCGACCAGGCGTCGCAGCACCGGCCCGGACGGGGAATCGATCACCGGTGGATGCTACGCGTGGACGGTCGGCGGCATCCGCCCGGCGGCGCCGCCCGAACCGCAGGCGTCGGGCGCGAACAGCCGCGGCCATCACGAGAGGCACGATCCATGTCCACCATCCTCGTCACCGGCGCCAGCGGCTTCGTCGGCAGCCATTTTCTGCCCGCGCTCATCGGCGAGGGGCACCGGATCGTCGCGCTGGCGCGGAGCGCGGCCGCCGGTGGGCGGATCCTCGGCCGCCTCGAGCCCGGTCCACGGGCCGCGGTCGAGATCCGGAACGGCGACGTGACGAGGCTGGACACGGTCCGCGCGGCGGTCGCGGGGGTGGACGCCGTCATCCATCTCGTCGCCATCCCAAGGGACCTCAATGGCGGCGCGGATCTGCGCCTCGTCAACACCGAGGGCACCCGGAACGTCGTCGTGGCCGCCCGCGACTCGGGGGTGCGCCGCTTCATCCACCAGGGCGCGCTGGGCGTCCGGGAGGACCCGAGCCTCCACTACGCCTCGTCCAAGGCGAAGGCAGAGGCGATCGTGGCGGACAGCGGCCTCGACTGGACGATCCTCAAGCCGTCGCTGCTGTGGGGCGAGCGCGATGGGTTCTTCAACATCCTGGCCGACCTCGTCCGCCTGTCACCCGGGGTCGTGCCGATCCCCGCCGGGGCACGGAGCCGCTACCAGCCGATGTGGATCGGCGACCTGGCCCGCATCGCGGCGCGCGTGGCGGCCGACCCGTCGACGGTCGGGCAGGCGTACGAGCTCGGCGGGCCGGCGTACTGGACCTATCGCGAGATCGTCGAGGAGGTGCTCCGGGGGATGGGCGCCCGCCGGGCGATCGTGCCCGTGCCCGTGCCGCTGATCCGGCTCGTGGCTGGCGCGTCGGAGGCGGTGCGCATCCCGTTCCCGGTCGCGACGGACCAGCTTCGCCAGCTGGCGTTCGACAACATCGGTCCGCTCGATGGGGTGGAGCGCGCGTTCGGGTTCGAGCCGCGGCCGATGATCGGCAACCTCGGGCACCTCCGGCGGAGGCTCCGTGACCAGGAACCCACCGCCGCGCGACGCACGGCGGCGTCGACGTCATCCTGACGCCGCCCTGACGCCCGCTGCGAGGAGCGCCCGTCCGCGACCGGTGCGCAGACGCGCCGGTCGGGGCATGATCGCGCGGTGATCGCCTCCTCGACCGTCGAACGGATCCGCCCGACACTGGAGCGCCTCGCCCACGCGGTCGCGTGGTTTCTGGGCGCCGTCCTGATCGCGCTCGGTTCCGCCGGCGTCGTCTCCGGCCTCGACCATCAGCCCGGTACCGCGGAGCGGCCGGAGCTGACGTGGGCGGCCGACCGAGCGGTGCGGCGCACGCTGGCCGCTGCCACGGACGAGCTGGCCGCGATCTCCCGCCAGGTCGACGCCATCGGCGTGCAGGGCCGTGGCGCCCTGGCAGCCCTGGCCGCGCGCCAGTTCGAGACGCTCGAGACGGCCGTCTCGGAGGGCGGCCTGCTCGTCGGCGAGGTGCGGGACCGGAGCGCGAGGCTCCGGGGCCGGCTCGAGGCGATGGACGAGTTCGGGCTTGGGGCGGAGATGCGCCTGTCGGCCGCGAATCGAGAACGGCACGCGCGGCTCCTCGCGGCCCTGCGCTCCACGGACGGGCTGCCCGGGGCGTGGGCGCGTCTGGCGAGCGGCGGCCTGTCCGGTGCCCGCCTGTCCGCCCTGCTGGCGCGGCATGACGAGCTCATCGCCTCGGCCATCGAGGCCGGTCGCGGGGGTGCATTCCAGGCGGCCATCGAGGAAATCGACGCCGCTGCGGCAGCGCTCGACGATGCGGACCGGCTGCGCGCGCAGCTGGCCAACACCAGCGACGTCGGGACGCTCGAGGAGTGGCTCCGTCGGAACCGCGACTACGACACGGCGTTGAGGAACCTGTACGAGGCGTCGGCCGCGTCGCCGGCCTTCAAGACGGCGGAGGTCCGGCGAGCGATCCGCGCCGAGCGGGAGGCCCGCGAACAGCTGCCCGGCAACACGAACGGCCTCGTCATCATCATGGCGGACATCGCGCAGGGCGGGCTGAACCAGGCCATCATCGGCGTCGAGCAGGCGCGCGGCGAGCTGTCGGCCGCGCTTGCCGAGCTTCGCGCGAGCGAGTCCGGCCCGGGCCCGGCGGCGCCCTCGTCGCCTCCGGCCGCCTCGGTGCCGCCCTCCTCCCGTCCGGCCGCCTCGGCGGCGCCCTGAGCCGACGCGTCCGGTCTCGGCCGCTACACTCGGCGGAACGTCCCCACCCCGTCCGGCGCTGCATCCTTCACGTGCCGCCGGCCTCCCACGAGGAGCCGCTCACCGTGCAGTTGCGCGTCGTCACCGATCAGCCGTGGGCCGTCCAGGCGGACGTCCTCGTCATCCCCGTGTTCGACGAGCTGGCATTCGAGGGGCCGCTCGGGGAGCTCGATCGCCGCTCGGGCGGCGAGCTCCGCGCGCTCAGCGAGTTTCGCGAGCTGCAGACGAAGCGCTACGCGACGGCGCTCGCCGCGTCCGGCGAGCTGCCCGCCGGCCGCCTGCTCATGGTCGGCGGCGGCGAGGCGGCACAGCTCGAGCGCGAGACGGTCGTCCGGATCTCCGCATCGGCGGAGCGCCGGCTGGGCGGTCGCCAGGTCGCCAGCCTGGCCGTCTGGCTGAGCCCGCTCGCCGACGCGCTCGAGGGCGGAGTGGAGGCAGTTGCCGAGCTCGTCGCCCGCGGCATCGTGGAGGGCACCTACGACCCACACGAGATCTACCGGCGGAATGTCGAGACAGCCCCGCCCAAGATCGACGAGCTGATCCTCGTCGCGCCCGACGCGGACAAGGGGGCCGTGACCCGGGCAGCGGAGCGGGGCGTCATCGTCGGCGAGGGTGCCAATGTCGCCCGAACGCTCTCCAACCGGGCCGCCAACGACGTGTCGCCGGAGGTCCTGGCGGACGAGGCGACCACGCTGGCCAAGCGGCATGGCCTGTCGATCGACATCGTCGGACCGGACAAGGCGACCGAGATGGGCATGGGCATGTTCATGGCCGTCGGCCGTGGGAGCGACAACCCGCCACGGATGATCGTCATGCGCTCCGGCAGAAAAGGGGAGCACGACAGCCTCGATCGGCACCTCGCGATCGTCGGCAAGGGCGTCTGCTTCGACTCCGGCGGGATCTCGATCAAGCCGTCCGAGCGGATGGAAGAGATGAAGATGGACAAGACCGGTGCCTGCACCGTGATCGCGGCCATCGCCACCGTCGCGCGGCTCGCGCCGGGAACGCCGCTGCTGGCCGTCGCGCCGGCAGTCGAGAACATGCCCGGTCCGCATTCGACGCGGCCCGGGGACGTGGTTCGCGCGCTGAACGGCAAGATGGTCGACATCACCAACACGGACGCGGAGGGCCGCCTCATCCTCGGCGACGCGATGACCTACGCCGAGCGGCTGGGGGCGACGCACCTGGTCGACGTGGCGACGCTGACGGGGGCAGTGTCGCGGGCGTTCGGGCACCTCGTCACCGGGGCGTTCGGCACGCCACAGCCCTGGTACGAGGCGGTGATGGACGCCGCCGGCAGGGCGGGGGAGCGGTACTGGCAGGTGCCGCTCGTCGACGACTACGTGTCCGAGATGGAGAGCTGGTACGGCGACCTCCAGAACTCCGGCACGGCCGAGGGCTCGCTGGTCAAGAGCGGCCTGTTCCTCCGCGAGTTCCGGACGGTGCCGTGGGTCCACCTCGACATCGGCGGCTCGGCGTACTTCCGCAAGGCGACGCCGTTCGCGCCACGGGGCGCGACGGGCGTGACGCACGCGACGCTGGTCGAGCTGGCGCTGGCCGGCGCGAAGTAGCCGGGCGCCCCTGGGGCCGCGGCGTTCGAGCAGAGTCGCGTGCGGCGTCCGGGGTAGGCCGCGGCGGTCGGGTTCCGCCGCTCGACCTGCAGGCGGGCGTTAGCCGGGGGACCAAACCGGCGCGCTCGGTTGTCACGCACGACTGTGCCGCACGGTTCCATGCACGCTCTCCTCGAGGGCGGGCGACTGAATCCCTGATCGTACCGACCGCCCTGTGGTCATCTGGCGGAACCCGGGCCGCTCGCCCTGCCGTCACCCCACCCGCCTCGTCGCACCCGCCCGCCGGGCCCGCCCGCGGCGCCACACCCGCCGCGCCCACCCGTACCCGTAGACTCCGCGCGTGCCGTCGCCCCTGCCGCCGCTGTCCATCGCCTTCGCGTTCGCGGGACTCGTACTCGGACTCGCGGCCGATCGACTGGCGACCCACTGGCCGGAGCACGATGAGGAGCACCCGCCGGGCCGCCCCGTCGACTGGCGAACGTGGCTCACGGCCGCCACGGGCGCGGTGAGCCTCGGTCTGGTGCCCCAGCGGTTCGGGACCGACCCGGTCGCGCTCGGGCTCTTCTCACTCTGGGTAGCGGTCCTGATCGGTGGCCTGGCCACGGACCTTGACCAGCGACTGCTGCCGGACGCCCTGACGTTGCCGGTCATCCCAGTCGCGCTGCTGTACGCCGCCAGTGGGTTGAACCCGCTGGTCGGTGGCGCCATCCTGCCGGCGATCGCCGCCGCGATCGTCATCCCGGCGGTGCTGTATCTGCCATCGATCCCGTTCGGTGCCGGGGCCTTCGGCCTCGGTGACGTCAAGCTGCTGATCGGCGTGGGACTGGTCCTGGGCCTGGGGCGGGCCGTCAACGGCGTCGTCGTCGGGCTGCTCGTCGCCGGGGCGGTCCTGGCCGTGCTTCTCGTGGCCCGGCGCATCGGCCGGCGGAGCTACGTGCCGTTCGGGCCATTCCTGATCCTCGGCTCCCTGTGGGGTTTCCTGCGGTGAGTTCGCGCGAGGATGGTGCGGAACCGCACCGTTCGCTGCTCGCGGCGGTGAGCCACAGTCCGCGGAAGGTACGCATTGGGATGTGACGCCCGCCCGGGCTGGGTAGTGTCTGGACGACGGCTGGTATGCTCGCGACCGAGCCGGTCTCGTCCCGGGGGCAGTGCCCGCAACCGGACCGCGAGCTCGCCGGCGAGCGTAGCCGTAGCCGTCACCGCGTCGGCCCCAGGAGCGACGCGAAGCCACGGAGTCTGCTCGCACGATGACGTCACTGGACTGATGGGTCCCGCAACGACCAGGCAGGCGCTCGCCCGATCCGGTTCTTCGACGCCCCGCCGCCGCCTTCTCCTCGGCCTCCTCATGGTCCCGCTCCTGGGCGGACTGTTCGCGGTGCCCACCGGTCACGTCGCCGGCGACGAGCTCGAGGAAGCGAAGGCACGCCAGGCGGCGCTCGAGAAGCAGATCGCCGAGCAGAAGCAGCAGGTCGAGGAACTCAACGCCGCGCAGGGCGAGCTGAGGGTCGAGATCGCAGAGGCGGCCGGCGCGCTGGACCAGATCAACGCCGACCTCAACGCGGTGCGCGACTCCATCGACGGGATGGTGGTCGCCATCGACGACGTCAAGGCGAAGTACGCCGCCCTGGTCGCCGAGGTCGCCAGTCTCGACGAGCAGCTGGTCGCGCTCGAAGCCAGGGAGACGGCCAAGCGGGACGAGCTCCGCGAGCGGCAGGCCCTCCTCGCCGATCGCCTGCGCGCGGCGTACGAGACGGATCGGGTCAGCCTGCTCGAGACGTTCCTGACCGGTGGCTCGTTCTCGGACGTGCTCGCCGCCGTCAGCTACCACCTCGATGTCGGACAGCAGGATCAGGCTCTCGCCGACCAGATCACGAAGGACGCCGAGACGCTCGCGGCGCTGCATGCGACGGTCGAGTCGACGCGCCTGGAGACGAACCTGCTCCGCCAGGAGACCGCGGTCCAGAAGAAGGAGCTCGACAAGCAGCTTCGCCAGCTGGAGGACGCGCAGGCTCGGCTGGCGGAGCTGGAGGCCGCCACGGCCCGCGAGCTCGCGATCCAGAAGAAGGCGTTCGAGGAGCTCGCCGCGACGCGTGACAACATCGAGGAGGCGATCGCCAGGGCGTCACGCGCGCAGACGCAGCTGGCCGGCCGCATCAGCAAGCTGATCGAGGACCAGAAGCGGCTCGGAAACATCCCCTCCGAGTACAACGGCACCCTCGAGTGGCCGCTCATCGGCCGGATCACCGGCGAGTACGGCTGCAGCTCGTATCCCGGGTACGCCCCGGCGCACGGCTGCGAGAACTTCCACAACGGCACGGACATCGCCACCAGTTGCGGTGACGAGATCAAGGCCGCCGGTGACGGCACGATCGCGTACGCCGGCTGGAACTGGGCCGATGGCCCGGACCCCGCGTGGGTCGTCGTGATCCTTCACTCGGCAAAGCTCCAGACGTGGTACGCCCACATGCAACCGATCGCGCCGGACGGCATCGAACCGGGCGCCACGGTCAAGACCGGCGACGTGGTGGGCTATGAGGGCAACACCGGTCG